>JACQTL010000163.1 GCA_016210805.1 Actinomycetota bacterium
CACATCCTCCTGGCCGCCCGCAACTTGGCGACCTCCTCGATGAAGCTCTTGTGGCTGGCGAAGAAGACCGACCGCGGGGGGGCGAAGTCGTCGATGGAGAGCCCCGCGTCCAGGGCGGCCAGGAGGATGTGGGGCCGGATCGTCTCGGAGCGCTTCGGGGCGAAGGACCCCAGGAGCGCGATGCTCCGGTTCCACACCCAGACCGGCGGGGCCACGCTCACCGCCCAGCAGCCCGAGAACAACATCGTCCGCACGGCGCTGGAGGCCCTGGCCGCGGTCCTGGGAGGCAGCCAGTCGCTCCACACGAACTCGTTCGACGAGGCCGTGGGCCTTCCCACCGAGCGGGCCGTGAAGGTGGCCCTGCGGACCCAGCAGGTCATCGCCCACGAAACGGGGGTCGTCGACACGGTGGACCCCCTGGGGGGCTCGTACTTCGTCGAGTCGCTGACCAGCGAGGTGGAGGCCCGGGCCCTCGAGTACATGGACAAGATCGAGGGGATGGGCGGGGCGGTGGCCGCCATCGAGGCCGGGTTCTACCAGGACGAGATCCACGAGTCGGCGTTCCGGATCAACCGGGGGACGGAGTCGGGCGAGCGGGTCGTGGTGGGCGTCAACCGCTACGTGGAGGCCGACGAGGAGGACCTCGAGATCCAGCGGATCGGGGAGGAGGAGGTCCGTGGCCAGGTCGACCGGCTCCGCCGGCTCAGGAAGGAGCGGGACGGGAAGGCCGTCAGGCGGGCCCTGGCCGGCGTCGCCGAGACCGCCCGGGGGACCGGCAACCTGCTCCACCCCATGCGGGCGGCCCTCCGGGCCCGGGCGACGCTGGGCGAGGTCTCGGACGTGCTCCGCGAGGCCTTCGGGGAGTACCGCCCCAGGTACTAGTCTGGCTCAGACTAGTACCTGGGGGCTGCTCCGATGTCGTTCCCCTAGCTCCTCGTGGCCAGGTGGTGCGGTGTGGCGGGCGCGGTCACGGGATGCGTCACACCCTTCCGACGGACGCTCGCCTCGATGTAGTAGTCGATCCCGCCGCGGATCACGTCGGCCGCAGGGATCACCGCCACGTAGTGGCCGCCGACCGAGCTCATGGGCAGGGCCGTCCACGTGCCGCTCCCGTGGGGGCGGTAGTAGAGCGTGACGCCGGTGGTCTTCCCGGTCACCGCGGCGACGATCGTCACCGCGTTCCCGGGGTTCGCTGTCCGCACCGTGGCGTGCCGGATCCCCTTCGGGTAGGTCGCCCCGCCGAGCGGGACCTCGAACCACCTCAGGACGTCGCCGACCAGCTCGGTCCGGTCGGCCGGCTCGACGAGCTGGATCAGGTCGAACGACGTGATCACGGTCCTGAAGTCAAGGGCCGTGAGCTTCGCCCCGACCAGGGCTCCCTCGATGTCGGGCCACGTGAGCACGGCCACGCTCTGGCCCTTGGGAGAGGACGTCAGCGAGAAGTAGTCCATCAGCGTTCGGGCGTACGGCGTGGTCATCTCGTAGGCGTCGGCGCCTCCCACGAAGTCGCCGGTGCCCTGGGCCGTCCCCGCGCCGCGCTGCATCGAGTCGACGTAGGCCACGCCGAAGTAGTCGTGCAGGAAGGCCGGATCGACCCGCCCGACCCGCACGTCGTCGGCGTCGAAGGCCCGGGGGGCGTTGGGCCCGGACAGCCACAGCCGCCCTCCGCCCTCCAGGTAGTCCTTCACGGCCTGCCGCTCGTCCGCGTCCATGATGCCGTCGAAGCGCTGGTTCGCGTTGTGCCAGATCACCGCCTCGAACCGCGACATCGTGGCGGCGTCCGCGGTGTCGGCGGTCACGGCGAACGGCACCTTCAGGGCCTGGAGGGCTCCGATGTAGGCCTCCTCGGCCCCGAAGCCGTCGTCGTCGTCGACCACCAGGACCCTGGCGTCGCTCCTCCAGACCTCGATCGGGGTGGCCACGGCGTCGTTCGCCGAGACCTGGTCGCCCACGCCGGATGGCCGGACGACCTGGACGGTGACCACCGTCCGCCCCACGGACGACGGCGTCCAGGCCTGGGTCACGTCGACCCGGCCGAAGCCGTCGATCGATCCGAGGGTCTGCTCGCCGATCAGCTTGGCCCGCTTGGGGTTGGCTCCCTCCAGGAACCTGACCCGGGTCCCGGGCGGGACGGCGGCGCCGCCGTGCTGGTACACGGCGGTCGACAGGGTCGCCTCACGGCCGGCCTGGACCGGGCCGTCCGGCCGCACGAAGTCGGCCGACAGGTCGGACGTCGTGGCGTCGTGCCTGACCAGGTCGATCGTCATCGTGTGCGAGCCGTGCTCGAAGGGCACGGCCAGCCCGTCGAGCCCGTTAGGCCGGATGTTCGTGAACGACCAGCCCGTGGGGAGGAAGTCGTTCGAGATCGTGCTGGCCGGGCCGAGGGCCGGGTTGGGGCCGCCCTCGGCGCCGCCGCCTGCGAACATCTCCACGAGGACCTCGGCCGACAGCTCCGTGGACGCGAAGTTGTACGCGCGGACGCGGTAGTCGCCGGGCTCGGGGTTCGGGATCGTGATGACCTCGGGGTTCGCCGCCGTCGCGGCGTCCTTGACCTCCTCCCACTGGCCGGCGTCGTTCCGCCGGTCCACCCACACGTCCCAGTCGTTCAGGTCCTCCTCCCAGGACGTGGTCACCCGGAGGACCTGGATCCCTGCCTCGGCCGGGACCTCGAACATGGGGATGGGCTGCCCGGCGGTCTCGGCCGGGAGGCACAGGACCCAGCACGCCCCGGGCCCCACCGGGGCGCCGGACACCGTGAACCGCTGAGGCTCGCCGAACGGCTGGAGCGGCTCGCCGGAGGAGGTGGCGCTCGACACGCCCACCGGGTCGGCGAAGAACGCGTCGAGCGGTCCGCCCCGGCCCAGGTTCATCTGGAGGTCCTGGGTGGCGTCGCGCCGGTCGAACTCCAGCAGGTCGAGCATGGGCGCGATGGGGGCGTTGTTCCCGCCCTGTGCCCACTTGGTCAGGTCGTAGTGCCAGATCAGGGCGCCGGAGGATAGCGCGTACCGGTCGAAGATGGCCCCGGGGGCGCTCCGGCTGTTCTGCTCGATCAGGAAGCCCTCCACGGCGCACTCGTCGCCGGCCTGGAAGGCCGCGGTGACGTTCTCGTAGCCGAACTGCCCGAGCCGGCAGTACCGGAGGTCCTTCTCGAGGCGCACGGGGACCCACAGGAGGTCGGTGCTGGTCTCCCGGGGACGCAGGGTGCGGCCCAGGGCGGTGCCCTGGACGAGGGTGGCCTCCGCCCAGCCCTGGTTCATCTTGACCATGGGGTTGAAGTGCAGGGGGTTCGACATCGGCGGGTCGCCGTACCAGGAACCCCCCGCGCCGAGGTCCCAGTCGCCGGTGCCCGAGGCGGCGTAGTCGGTGGCGTAGTAGTCGGGCTCGCCGATGCCGTGCATCAGCTCGTGGGCGGTGACCCCGATCCCCAGGTCGATCTCGGGGATCGTCATGACGATCCCCACCTGCACGGGGTCGCCCTCGGAGTTCGTGTCGGTGGTCAGGGCCGCCGGCTCGCCCACGATCGAGGGGAACATGTGCGACCAGGTCTGGCAGCCGTCGCCGGTGGCCGCGGCGTCCGGGCCGGAGTGGAGCAGGATCAGGAAGTCCACCCACCCGTCGCTGTCGTTGTCGTACTGGCCGAAGTCGACCGACGGGTCGGCCTGGGGCACGGCCTCCGCGGCCATCCCCTTGGCCCCGCCCCCCCCGAGGCCGATCTGGCCGCCGAACGTGCTGCCCTCCGTGCCGTAGAAGCAGGGGTCGAGCTGGGAGGGGATGCTGTCGTAAGGGCCGAACACGTCCACGTCGACCTGGAACTTGCCGTACGACATCTCGTCGTAGAGCTCGGCGAAGGTCCCCGTCGGGTTCGCAGAGGGCTCCATCAGGAAGTCCTCGAAGTACTGTGCGGTCGATTCGGCCTGGAACTCGTCGTAGGTGGCGAGCATGAGGACCGGGATCTTGAAGATCCGGGACTCGCCGGCCGCGACGGCGGCCTGGGTCTCGGCCGAGGACCGCGCGGCCATGTACTGGAACATCTCGGCCCGGACGTCGGCCAGGTCGTCCGGGGTCGCCCAGATCGTCTCCGGGACGACGCCCAGGTGGGGCTGGATCCCGCTCGGGACGGCGTCCACGCCGACCTTCGCGCTCGAGGCGGTGAGCCCGTCGCCGCCCGGGACGGCGTACACCCACCAGCCGTCGGGCCGCTTCACCACCGTGTGGCCGGTGTTCCACGTCTCCACGCCCCCGCCGACGTCCATCTCGCGGATCCGGGCCCCGAAGGCGGTCCCGTCGGGCTGTTGGAGCGACACGGGGTCGGGGCTCGGGTGGGCGAAGCTGATCGGCCGGTCGGCGAAGTACTCGGCCGCCCTGTCCGGCGGCTGGAACGCCTCGTCGAACGCGGCGGCCGCCTCGGACATCGCGGTCCGGGCGGCCTCGAGGTTACCGGTGAACTGGTCCCGCGCCGCGGCCAGCGGGCCCGGGGCGGCCGCGCCGGGCGCGGCGAACGCTGAGGCTACGAGTGCCGCGGTGCACAGCACGCCGGCGAGTCGTCTCATCCTCCCCCTCCTCGTGGGTCGGCGGTCGGGTTGCTTCTGCCGGATGCGCTCTACCCGAGGCGTCGCGGTTCTAATCCCCCGTCTAACCTACGGCAGACTCACTAGTGATATCGAACTAGCCCAAACCCGGCGATGACCGGTCCACCGCGGGGCGGCATACTTGGGCCCAAGGGGGTGCGGCGATGGACGAGCAGCTCGAGTTCGGGTTCACCACCGCGGTCTTCGTGCTGGACCACGTGGCCGAGAAGGTGCCGGCGGACGAGGCCGATCGGGAGTTCACCGACGTGGCCAAGGAGAACTTCTGGCGCATGTGGCCCCACGTCCGGGCCTGGGCCGAGGAGCTGTGGGGCCTCGTGGACGAGGAGCGCGCCGACGCGGCCCGGCCCGCGGAGGGCGACGACTTCGAGGAGCTGGGCGGCGGCTGAGGCACCGTGGTCCGGGCCGGCGGTGGGCTGCTAGGCTCCGCGCTCGTGGACGTGGCCATCGTGGGAGGCACGGGGGACGAGGGGTTCGGCCTGGCCCTCCGCCTGGGCCGGGCCGGGCACCACGTGGTGATCGGGTCCCGGTCCGAGGAGCGCGGCGCCCAGGCCGCCGAGCGGGCCCGGGGGCGCCTCGGCGCCGAGACCACCGTCGACGGCACCTCCAACGAGCGGGCCTCGTCGTCCTGCGAGCTCGTCGGCGTCACCGTCCCGTA
>JACQTL010000169.1 GCA_016210805.1 Actinomycetota bacterium
CCGCGCCGGGCTGGCGGGCCAGCCCGCCCCGGAGCCGCCGGGCGAGCGGGCGCCCACGGTCTAACCCGCCGTGCTATCCGGTGGAACCGGGCCCCGGCGGCGACCCCTGCGGCGGCGGCGAGGGGGCCGGCGCCGCGGGCGGGGACTGGGGCGCGGGCGGCGGCGGCGCGGGTGAGGTGGCCGGTGGGCCGCCCACCGCGGGTGGGGTGGTGAAGTCCACCTGAGGAGGGCCGGCCTCCCGGATGGCCTCCTCGACCTCGAAGAACTCCTCCTCCTCGAACTTGAACATCGAGGCGATGACGTTCGAGGGGACGGACTTGACCCGCTGGTTGTACTCGCGGACGTTCCCGTTGTAGAAGCGCCGGGAGGTCTGCAGGCGGTCCTCCGTGTTCGTCAGCTCGGCCTGGAGGGCCAGGAAGTTCTCGTTGGCCCGCAGCGTCGGGTACGACTCCGAGAGGGCGAAGAGCTGGCGCAGCGCGCCGACCAGGACGTTCTCCGCCTGGGCCTGCTCCTGCGGCGAGCCCGTGGCGGCCACCGCTGCGTTGCGGGCCTGGATCACCGCCTCGAGGGTCTGCCGCTCGTGGCCGGCGTACCCGCGAACCGTCTCCACCAGGTTCGGGATCAGGTCGTACCGGCGCCGGAGCTCGGTGTCGATGTTGGCCCAGGAGTCCCGGATCAGGTTCCGCTGGGAGATGAACCGGTTGTAGGACACGACGCCCCACAGGAGGATCAGGACGACGATCCCGAGGATTATCCAGACGGCGGTCACGGCTCGTTCCTTTCCACGATGGACGCTTGCCCGGCCACGATATCGGGGGCGGCCGGAGACCGCCAGGGGACGCCGGGCCCCGGACGGGTGTGGCCCGCGGCCACCTATCCCGGGGGCGGGGGCGGGAGGTCCGGGCCGGTGACTGCCGGGGGGACACCGGCGCCGTACAGGCTGTAGACCACCCGGGGGACCTGGTCCCTGAACGCCCGGAGGGTCCCGAGGAGCGGGATCAGCTCGGTGGGCCGCCGCCGGGAGGAGAAGCAGACGAGATAGGGGCCGGACGTCTCGAAGCTCCATCCCTTCCCCGCCGACAAGAGCCACTGCATCATCCGCTGGTCCACGAAGTCGTAGGCGAACTTCCGGTCCTTGCTCTTGACCTGGAACGCGCGGTTGAACTCCCCCAGCTCGAAGTCGATGTCCTGGAACCCGAGGCGGTCGGCCAGCCGCGTGAAGACGTTCTCCCGGGAGATCGAGAGCGGCGAGCACAGGGCCGCGATCTCCGTGACCGCGCAGGAGAACCGGTAGTAGGTCTTGCTCCGGTGGCCCTCGGAGTCCGTGGTCTCCTCGTAGTACCAGTAGTCGAACTCCTTGAGGTCGAGCCCCTGCCACGTCCCCCACACGACGTTCTCGATCCCCCTGCCGTCGCCCTTCGAGAACAGGGAGAACGGCAGGCCGAGCAGGCCGAACGGGTCGGATGCGGAGTACTGGAGCCCCAGCTGGTGGGCCATCCGCTGGAACTCCTCCCGGCGCCTCTTCTTGAGGTACCAGGACAGGACGCCGATGCCCACGGCCGCCAGGGCGATCAGGACGAAGACGAGCGCTTCCACGGGCACCAGGGTACCGGGGGGGAGTCGGGGAGGCACCGGCCGTGCGGATCCGGGGGCCGGTCTGGCATCATCCGGCCGTGCTGGTCCTGTCGCGCCGAGAGGTGGAGGAGCTCCTCGACCCCGACGAGCTCGTCGACTGGGTGGCCCGGGCCATGGCCGCCCTCTCGGCCGGCGAGGTCTCGATGCCGCCGCGCATCGCGGCCGACGTCGCCGACGCCGTCCCCCCCGGGTTCCTCGCCGCGATGCCGGCCCACGTGCCGTCGCTCGGTGCGCTGACCACGAAGCTCGTCGCGGTGTTCCCGGGCAATGCCGGTCGGGGGCTCGAGACCCACCAGGCCGTGGTCGCCGCGTTCGACCCGGAGACCGGCGTGCCGGTCGCGCTGATGGACGGGGCCTCGGTGACGGAGCGGAGGACGGCCGCCGGCTCTGCGCTGTCCACGCGCCTCCTGGCCCGGGAGGACGCCTCGGTTCTCGCCATCCTGGGCACCGGCGTGCAGGCCCGCGCCCACGCGAGAGCGGTGAGCCGCGTCCGCCCGATTCGAGAGGTTCGGATCGCCGGCCGCGACGAGGGCAGGGCCCGGGCGCTCGCCGAGGAGCTCAGCGGTGAGCTCGAGGCCGAGGTCGTCCCGGCGGCCTCGTTCGCCGAGGCGATGAGCGGCGCCGACGTGGTCTGCGCGGCGACGCACTCACCGGAGCCGGTGATCCGCAGGGAGTGGGTGGAGCCCGGCATGCACCTCACGTCGGTGGGGTTCAACACGGCCGGCCGCGAGGTGGACGGCGAGACCGTGCGGGACTCGCTCCTGGTGGTTGAGTCCCGCGAGCAGGCCCTGGCCCCCCTCCCCGCCGGCTCCAACGACGTCGTGTGGGCGATCCGCGACGGCCTGATCGGGCCCGACCACGTCCACGCCGAGATCGGCGAGCTCGTGGCCGGCACCAGGCCGGGGCGAGAATCAGAGAATCAGATCTCCCTGTACAAGTCGATGGGCGTGGCCGTCCAGGACGCCGCCGCCGCCGCCCTCGTCCTGTCGAAGGCCCGCGAGCGCGGCCTCGGCCGCGAGGTGGACGTCTGACTAGTCCGTTCCAGACGACTGGGACAGACTAGCTCGCCGCTTCCGTCCGCTGCCTGGTCCGGAACTGGAGGGCGTCTGCGCCGCGATCGATCTCCACGGTATCGCCGTCGCGGATGTCGCCGGACAGGAGCTTCATGGCCAGGGCGTCCTGGACCTCGCGCTGGATCAGCCGCTTCAGCGGCCGGGCCCCGTACGTCGGGTCGTAGCCCTTCTCGGCCAGGTAGGCCCGCGCCGCCTCGGTGAGCTCGACGGTCAGCTTCCGCGCGGCCAGCCGATCCCGGAGCAGACGGACCTGGATGTCCACGATCGCGGCGATGTGCTCCCTCGAGAGGGGCTCGAACAGAACGATCTCGTCCACCCGGTTCAGGAACTCGGGCCGGAACGTGGCCCGGACCTCGGCCAGGACCTTCTCCCTGCGCTCGTCCGGCCCCGAGGTCGGGTCGGCGAAGACGTACGACCCGATGTTCGAGGTCATGATCACGACGGCGTTGCGGAAGTCGACCGTGCGCCCGTGGCCGTCGGTCAGCCGGCCGTC
>JACQTL010000165.1 GCA_016210805.1 Actinomycetota bacterium
CTGCCGGCGGAGGGTGCCGTGGATCTCGACCACCGTCCGGCTCCCCGCGTCGAGGTGCAGCCCGTCCACGTTCTGGGTGATCACCGCGTCGAGCAGCCCGGCCCGCTCCAGCTCGGCCAGGGCCAGGTGGGCCGGGTTCGGGCGGGCCCGAGCCAGGGTCGACCGGAGCTCTCCGAGGAAGTCGGCCAGCGCGTCGGGCCGGCTCATGGCCTCCTCGAGCAGGCCGGCCCACGTCCCGAACCTCTCCGGGTCGAACCGGTCCCACACCCCACCGGGCTCCCGGAACGTGGGGATCTGCGAGTCGGCGGAGATCCCGGCCCCGGTGAGGGCCACGACGCCGCCCCGGGAGAGCACCTCCGCGGCCTCCCGGAGCGCCGTCACGGCGGCCTCACCCCCCCACCAGGAAGGCGAAGCCGACCGCGTTGAACAGGGCGTGGGCCAGGATGGGGGCCAGCAGGCTCCCCCGCCGCTCGTAGATCAAGGCCAGGCCGAGGCCCACGACCAGGATGACCGAGGCCAGGAGGAGGTACGAGAACGCGTCCGGCTGGAAGTGGGTGGCCGCGAACACGACCGCCGAGATCGCCGCCGCCGGGAGGAACGGCATCCGCCCCCGTAGTGCCCCGAACAGGAGCCCCCGGAAGAAGAGCTCCTCGGCCACGGGAGCCAGGACGATGGCCGCGAACCCGGCCACGGCCCACTGGGGACCGCTCAGGGCCTCGGGGAGCTGCTCGACGTCGGGTGCCCTGCCGGCCGTCCTCTCGATCAGTCCGGAGACCAGCGCCCCCACCATCGTGGCGACCATGTAGATCGCGGCCCCCCCCACCGCCCCCCAGGCCAGATCCCTGACCGGGCGGTCCGGTAGCCCCAGGGCCCGCCACGACGACCGGTGGAGCCCCCGGAACCACAGGGCCACGGTCGCGGCCAGGGCGAGGGGGAAGATCACCAGCACCGCCACGTCGCGCCACCCGCCCTCCGGGACGAACGCGAAGGCCCCCGCGACCACCAGGCCGGCGGCCAGGAAGGAGGTGGCGAAGACCGGGATGGCCTCCCACCACCGCCACGTGGCCCGGGGGCGAGCGCTCAGGCCGGCCGGGGCTTCCACCGGGCCTCGACGAGGACGACGTACGAAAGACCGGCCGCCGCCAGGGCGAACCCCAGGCCGGCGGCCGAGGGACCGGAGTCGTTGGCCAGGAAGGCCACCGCGCTGCCCGCGATCAGCACGACCAGGGCGTCCCGCCAGGCGGGGTGCCGGGAGAGGGCCTCCCCCACGATCCCCGGGCCGGACACCACGAGCCAGCAAAGGACGGGGAGCAGGAGGAACGGGATGGCGATCGGGGGGGCCGAGAGCATGAGGCGCCACCCGATCAGGAGCCGGCGAGCCGCGGTGGCCAGGATCGTCCCCGGGCTCCGCCCGGCCTCCTCCAGGAAGGCCGAGCCGTGCGTGGGCCGGTCGGTGGCCAGGACGTTCGCCCCCAGGACCAGGCCCAGCCCCAGGGCGACCACCGCCGCCACGAGGAGGGCCTCCCGCCAGCCGAGCCGCCCCCGGACCCTGAGGGCGAGCCACAGGCCCGACGCGGCGAACAGCGTGATGGCCCCCCCGTGGTTGGCCCCGATGTCGGGGAGGCCCGCGAACAGCCCGCCCAGGAACAGGATCGCCGCTCCCAGGACCGGGGGGAGGACGGCGGCGACGAACACCCCGCCGGCCAGGAGCAACCCGATGAAGACGTTGGGCAGCCCGTAGAACCGGGCCCCGTCGAAGGCCGAGCCCCCCAGGAACGGCGTCATCATCGCCGTCCACCCCCCGTCGGCCTCGGTCCACAGGTAGGCCAGCCCGCCCGCCCCGACCAGGGCCGCGGGCAGCAGGGGGTGGGCCCGGCGGAAGGCCAGCGCGACGGCCGCGGCCACGAGCGGGGTCCACGCCAGGAACGCACCCACCCGGCGGTAGGTGAGGATCGGGAGGTCCCCGGCGGCCAGGAGGGCGGCGGGGAGGGCGATCGCGGCGAGCGGGAGCACCGGCCCCGCCCGGCCGATCCACCGGGGGACCCGCCGGCGAGCCGTGGCCAGGAGCGCGCCGCCCAGGACGAGCAGGGCCATCCCGGTCCCCGCGGCGACCTGGACCGGCATGGCCATCCGGCGGTGGGAGAGGTGGCGGTGGTGCGTGGTGAACGGCAGGAGGCCCCGGGAGACCACGATGGGGGAGCCCCGCATCTCCGCCGGGGGCCGGATGCCGAAGAACGACAGGATCGTGGGGGCGACGTCCTCGTTCGACACGATCCCGATCCGCCGGGTGGTGTCGGACGTGAGGGCTCCCGGGCGGGGCGCGACCGGAGAGAAGAACTGCTCGGGGTCCCCGCGGGCGATCACGATGGGGGCGACCTCGTCCCCCCGCCGGTCCATGTCGCCGGACGTGCCCGGGGACAGGACGATCACCATCACGTCCGGCGCGGCGGCCGCGGCGATCATCTCCCGCATGATCGGAGCCAGGTCGGCCAGGGCCTCCCGGCGCTGGCGCTCCACCTCGTCGGGGGACGCGAAGGCCGCCTCGGTGTCTATCCGAAGGGTGTCGCCCAGGTCGAACACGGTCACGTGCCTGGGGAGGAAGGGCGAGTCGTTCGGTATCCGGCCCCCCTCGGCCAGGAAGGTGATCACGGCGCGGTCGGTCCGCGATCCCCCCAGCTTGTCCGTGCGGGGGCGGTCGATCTCGATACGGAACGGCTGGCCCCCCGGCCCGGCCGCCGGGGCGATCCCGAACCCCAGCCGGCCGCCTCCCACGGCCCCCCGGCCGTCCATGATGAGGAGGACACCGGGCCGGTGCCGGCCGACGCGGTGGTCGGCGTTGCCGAAGATCGCCGTGGTCCGCCCGTGGGTCCGCAGGACGTCCCCGAGGAGGCCGGCGACTGCCCGGCCCTCGTTGGCCCGGGCGTAGCCGGCGGGGTCGAGGAGCAGGGGCCCGGGGGGAGCGTCCCGGCCCGGGTTCAGCCGCTCGTAGATCTCCTCGGCCCGCTCGCCCCGCACGATCTCGGTGGGGTTGAAGGCCAGGACGCGGTCCTCTGGCGCGGCGCCCCGGGCCCCCGCGCCGAGCGTGAGGTACGTCCCGGGCCCCCGGTCCCCGGCCACGGTTCGCACGCTCATCAGGCCGGCGCCCCCGTACCGGGCCAGGAGGCGGACCTCCTCGACGGCCATGAGCTCCTCGAACGACACCCGGTCGACGATGAACACCAGGACCTGCCGGTCGACGTCGGGCTTGCTCCGCTGGGCCGAGGCCGGGGCCGGCGGTGCCCCGAGCACGATGGCCGCGGAGAGCGACACGACCAGGCCGAGGAGGGCCGCGCGCCGCGAGGGGGCCGTTCCTCCCCCCGCCGGCCGGTCGGCCCCCGAGGGGATCACCCCAGGACGGCGGGCGAGCGGGCCGGCCCGGCGCTCACCCGGGCCCCGAGGGAGGCCAGCTTCTCCTCGAACCCCTCGTATCCCCGGTGGACGTGGTACATGTCCGAGACCTCCGTGACGCCGTCGGCGGTGAGGGCGGCGATGACCATCGCCGCGCC
This sequence comes from Actinomycetota bacterium, assembly GCA_016210805.1. Lineage (GTDB taxonomy): Bacteria > Actinomycetota > UBA4738 > UBA4738 > JACQTL01. The sequence goes on from JACQTL010000165.1 coordinate 3,546, forward strand.
GGCCCGGAGGTCCAGGGCCCGGACGGGGGCCGAGGACAGCCGGTCCACCCCCCGGATCACGGCGTGGTGCCCCTCGGTCCGGATGTCGGCCCCCATCCGGTTGAGCTCGTCCACGAACATGAACCGCGCCTCGAAGACGTTCTCCGTGACGATGCTGGTCCCCCGGGCCGAGGCCAGGAGGGCCATCATCTGGGGCTGGAGGTCCGTGGGGAACCCGGGGTAAGGGAGGGTCACGAGGTCCACGGCCAGGGCTCGCTCGGGCATCCGGACGCGGATGCCCTCCCCCTCCACCGTGACCTCGGCCCCCGTCTCCGCGAGCTTGGAGAGCGGGAGGTCCATGTGATCGGTCCGGGCCCCGGCCAGGAGGACGTCTCCCCCGGTCGCGCAGACGGCCACGGCCCACGTCCCGGCCTCCACCCGGTCCGGGATCACGACGTGGCGGACCGGCTCGAACCGGTCCACCCCCTGGATCTCGACGGTGGGGGTGCCCGCCCCCTCTATCCGGGCCCCCATGCGCACCAGGAACCCGGCCAGGTCCTGGATCTCCGGCTCCCGGGCGGCGTTCTCGATCACCGTGGTCCCCCTGGCCCCCACGGCGGCCATCATCAGATTCTCGGTGGCCCCGACGCTCGGGTAGTCGAGCGAGATCACCGCGCCCCGGAGGTCCCCGGCGGTCACCTCCAGGTACCCGTGGTCGTGCTCGAAGGAGGCCCCCATGTGCTCCAGCCCCCGCAGATGCAGGTCGATCTTGCGCGAGCCGATGTTGCACCCGCCCGGCATGGCCACCCGGGCCCGGCCCTCCCGGGCCAGGAGGGGGCCGAGCACGACGATCGAGGCCCGCATGCGCCGGACCAGCTCGTACGGGGTCTCGTGGCCGTCCACGCCGCCGGTGTCGACGATCATCCGGCCGTCCTCCCAGGCCACGGAGGCGCCGAGGTGCTCGAGCACCTCCACCATGGTCAGGCAGTCCACGATCCGGGGGACGTTCTCGATCACCGTCCGGCCGTCGGCCAGGAGCGAGGCGGCCATCAGCTTGAGCGCCGAGTTCTTCGCACCCTGGATCCGGACGGTGCCGGACAAGGGCGAGCCCCCGGTCACGAGGAGTCGGTCCATGAGGGGTCCATTGTAGGAGGTGGCCCCTCCGAGGGACGCTCCGTTCCCGGTCTTCCTCAGGCCGCGATGCCGAGGCCGTCCCGGTCGACCGACCGGTCAGGCGATGCCCGGGAACACCGCCGCGACGAGAAGACCCAGGACGAATAGCGCTCCCGCCCGCCTGGCGTGGACGAACGCCGCGGCCGTGTACCAGAGCGGCCAGACGGGGTAGCCCTCCGGCGGCTCCGCGGGCCTCTCCCGCCGGTACACCCCCCACACGGTCTCCTCCGAGCCCACGAGCAGGCGGGAGAGGCCGAGGAGC
>JACQTL010000164.1 GCA_016210805.1 Actinomycetota bacterium
GGCGGCCGCGGTGCTGGGGAGGGAGGGGCTCCTGACGGCCTGGCGGCCGGACTCCTACACCTCGACGTTCCTGACCAACGCGGTGAACCTGGCCGCGGCCGTCGCGGCGGTCCGGGTCGTCGTGGAGGAGGACCTCCCCGGCCGGGCGGCGCGGATCGGGCCCCCGGCGATGGAGAGCCTCGCCGGGCTGCTGGCCGGCCACCCCGCCGTGGCCGAGGTCCGGGGCCGGGGGCTGTGGCTCGGGGTCGAGCTGGTCGATCCCGAGGGTGCCCCGGATCCCTCCACGGCCCGCGCCGCGCAGCGCCTCCTCCGGGGCCGTGGCGTGCTGGTGGGCCTGGGGGGCCACGACGAGAACGTGCTGAAGGTCTCGCCGCCACTGGTGATCGACGAGGACGAGCTCGAGCGAGGGCTCCGCGAGCTGGCGGCGGCCGTGGACGAGGTGGGGGAGGGCGGGTGAGGGAGCTCCGGAACCACGTGGGAGGCCGGTGGGTGATCCCGGGCGACGAGCTCTTCGAGAGCACCAGCCCCTCGACCGGGGAGGTGGTCGCCACGGCCCCGGTCACCTTCGCCGACGGCGTGGACGAGGCGGCGAAGGCGGCCCGGGCCGCGTTCGAGGACGGCTCCTGGCGGCGGGCCAGGGGATCGGACCGCGGCGCCGCGCTGCTCGCCTTGGCCGACGCCCTGGAGGAGCGGGAGGCCGAGGTCGGGGAGCTGATGGCCAGGGAGATGGGCAAGCCCGTCCGCATCGCCCGGGGCCGGGAGGTGGCCGGCGCCGTGGACCGCCTCCGCTACTTCGCCGGGGCCGCCCGCCTGGTCTCCGGCCGGTTCACCGGGGCCTCGGTCGAGGAGCTGTGGGACATGGAGGTCCCCGAGCCCGTGGGGGTCTGCGCGCTGATCGTCCCCTGGAACGACCCCGTGGACCTGGCCGTCCGCAAGATGGGGGCCGCGCTGGCCGTGGGCTGCTCGGTGGTGGTGAAGCCGTCCGAGGTGACCCCGGCTTCCACCGCCGTCCTCTTCGAGATCGCCGACGAGCTCGACCTGTTCCCGCCGGGCGTGATCAACCTGATCCACGGCCCGGGGAACCCCACCGGGGAGGCGCTGGTCGGGCACCTCGACGTGGACAAGGTCTCGTTCACGGGCAGCACCGGGACGGGGCGGCGGATCATGGAGGTGGCCTCTCGCCGCCTGGCCCGGGTCTCGCTGGAGTGCGGGGGGAAGGCCCCGGCCGTGGTCTTCGCCGACGCCGACCTGGACAGGTGCCTGGACGCCCTGACCTACGGGGCCTTCATGTACGCCGGGCAGTCGTGCACCGCGTGCACGCGGCTGATCGTGGAGGACGCCGTCCACGACCGGGTCGTCGAGGGCATCGTCCGGCGCTCCCGGGACCTGGCCATGGGGGACCCCCTGGAGGAGGCCACGTTCGTCGGCCCCATGGCCTCCCGTGAGCAGTACGATAGGGCCGTCGGCTTCCTGGAGCTCGGCCTGTCCGAGGGGGCCACGGCGGCCCTGGGCGGCGAGCCCGGCGGCGACGACCTGTACCTGGCCCCCACGGTGCTCCTCGACGTCCCGCACGCAGGGAAGGTGGCCACCGAGGAGATCTTCGGGCCGATCCTCGCCGTGCACCGGTTCTCCGACGAGGCGGAGGCCCTGGCCCTGGCCAACGGGACCCGCTACGGCCTGGCCGGCTCCGTGTGGTCCCAGGACATCAGCCGAGCCCTCCGCATCGCCCGGCGGCTCGACGTCGCGGACGTGTGGGTGAACACCCACTACGTGAGGCAGGCCGAGACGTCTTTCGGGGGCCGGCACCTCTCCGGGATCGGCCGGGAGCTCGGCATGGCCGGGGTCGAGGAGTACCTCTCGTGGAAGCGGGTGTGCATCGACACCAGGTCGAGCTACCACCTGAAGGACTGGTTCGAGGGGGGCGAGGGGTTCCGTGGGTAGGTCGGCGTGAGCCGGGGGGACGCCCCCCACGCCGTGGTGGTGGGCGCCGGGATCGTCGGCGCGGCCACCGCCTACGAGCTGGCCCGCCGGGGCTGGGCGGTCACCGTGCTCGACCGGCACGAGGCCGCGTGGGGGGCCTCCGGCCGGAACCCGGGCTTCGTGTGGCTCCACACGCGGGCCGCGGGGATCCAGATGGAGCTCGGCCTGGCCGGCCGCCGCCTGTACGACGAGCTCGTCGAGGAGCTCGACGACTTCGAGTTCCGGGCCTCCGGGGGGATGGTCTTCTTCCTCGACGAGGCCCAGGAGAAGGTGGTCCGGGCGTTCGTCGACGACCGGCGAGCGGCCGGGCTCCCCATGGAGCTGCTGGACGGTGCCGCGGCCCGGGAGGCGTGCCCCGTGCTCCCCGAGAGGGTGGCCGGGGCCACGTGGAACCCCCTCGACGCCCACATCCGGACGTCCGCGCTGGTCGCCGCGCTGCTGGAGGCGGCCGGGAGGCAGGGCCCGGAGGTGCGCGTGGTCCAGGGGACGGCCGCGGTGGGGCTGGAGGTCGCGGCAGGTCGGTGCACCGGCGCTCGCACGGAGGCCGGGGTGGTGGGCGGCGACGCCGTGGTCCTGGCCGCCGGGGTGTGGACCCCGGAGCTCCTGGGTCCCCTGGGGCTCCCGCTGGAGCTCGTGCCCATGCGCCTGCAGGTGGCGGAGACCGAGCCGGCCCCGTTCCGGTTCGGGCCGCTGCTCTACGGGCCCACGGCCCTCAAGCAGTACGCGTTCGTCCGCGAGCTGCCGGGGTACGAGGAGGACCCCTTCTGGCACCCCCTGGAGCGGAGCTTCCCGGGGGTCGAGTTCCTGGAGCTCGCCGCGCAGCGCCGGGACGGGCGGGTCCTGCTCGGCTGCCCGATGGACTTCCCGGGGATGGACGACCGGCCCACGCTGGCCGGGCTGGGCCTGACCTCGGCGGTGCTGGCCGACTCGCTGCCCGCCCTGGCCGGCCTGTCCGTGGAGCGGAACTGGGCCGGGCTGCTCCCCCAGACCCGCGACGCGCTCCCGGTGCTCGGTCCGGTGCCGGGGGTGGACGGGCTGGTCCTGGCCACCGGCCACGTGTTCGGGAACCTGGCCGGCCCGATCAGCGGCCGGCTGGTGGCCCAGGTCCTGGCCGGCGAGGAGCCCGACCTCGACCTCTCGCCCTTCCGGGCCGACCGCCCCGCCGTGGCCGAGCCGCTGGACCGGCACGGCCACTGGTAGCCCCGCCCCGCTGCCTCGGGCGGCTCAAGGAGCCCCGGGGATCCTCCCGATGCATGGAGGGATGGAGGGGCTCCAGCGCCTATCGGAGACAGCCGGCGCGGTCGAGCGCATCGTCGCCAACGTCGAGCGGGTGATCTCGGGCGGCGACAGCGCCGTCCGGTCGGCCGTGCTCTGCCTGCTGTCCGAGGGCAATCTGCTGCTCGAGGGGGTCCCGGGCGTGGGCAAGACCATGCTGGGCCGGGCGGTGGCCCGGTCGATCGGGGGTACGTTCCACCGGATCCAGGCCACCCCCGACCTGCTGCCCTCCGACCTGACCGGTATCTCGGTGTACGACCAGGACCGGAAGCGGTTCGAGTTCGTCCCCGGCCCGATCTTCGCCAACGTCGTCCTGGTCGACGAGATCAACAGGACCACCCCCCGCACGCAGTCGGCCCTCCTGGAGCCCATGGAGGAGCGCCAGGCCACGGTGGAGGGCGTGACCCACCGGCTCCCCGACCCGTTCTTCCTGGTGGCCACGGAGAACCCGGTGGAGCACCACGGGACCTACCCGCTCCCCGAGGGACAGCTCGACCGGTTCACGATGGCCGTGCGGGTGGGGTACCCGGAGGGCGAGGAGGCCCGCGAGGTGGTGACCAGGCAGCTCCGCCGCCACCCCATCGAGGACCTCGAGCCGGTGCTCGAGCCGGCGGACGTGACCCGCCACCAGCACGCCGTGCGAGCGGTGCACGTCGACGGCGCGGTGGTCGACTACGCCCTCGGGCTGGTGGTGGCCACGCGGTCGCACCCGGACGTGTCGCTGGGGGCGTCCCCGCGGGCCGCCGTGGCGCTGACCCGCTGCGCGCAGGCCCTTGCCGCGGCGAGCGGGCGCGACTTCGTGCTTCCCGACGACGTGAAGTCCCTGGCCCCGGACGTGCTGGCCCACCGCCTGCTGGTCCGGTCCCGGCCCCGGTCCGGGTCGGAGGTCGGGCGCCGGGTGGTGGGCGAGCTCCTCGAGCAGCTCCCCGTGCCACTCAGCGTGGCCGGCTCGTAGGGCGATGCCCCGGATCCGGCTCCGCCGCCGGGCCGCAACGCTCCCGGTCGGCGCGCTCCTGCTGTTCCTGGTGGGGACGAACGTCCAGGCAGGGTGGCTGTTCGTCCTCTCCTCGCTGCTCCTCGGTGCGACCGTGGCCGGGGTGGTCCTCCCGCCGCTCATGGTCCGTCGGGTCCGGGTGATCCGCCGGGCCCCGGCCGAGGCCTTCGTGGGCGAGCGGGTCGGTGTGGACCTGGTCGTCGAGAACCCCGCCCGGCGGCCGAGGCTCTCCGTCGCCGTCCGGGACCCGCACGTCGCCCCGGCGGCGGCGTTCGTGCCCTGGCTGGGCGCCGGGGACACCGTCACCGCGAGCACGATCCGCCTTGCGGCCAGGCGCGGCGTGGTGGAGGGCGGTCCCGTCGTGGTGGCCTCTTCGGCGCCGTTCGGGGTGGCCGAGGCCCGGAGCTCGGTGCCGGCGGGAGGCGGCCGGACCGTGATCTTCCCCCGGGTCGTCCCGGTGGCCGCCCTGCCCCTGCTCGAACCCGGCGTGCGGGGCGGCGAGGATGCCGTGCCCAGCCACGCCCGGGGGGAGGGGTACGACTTCCTGGGGGTCCGGGAGTACCGGCGGGGCGACAGCCTCCGCCGGGTGCACTGGCCCTCGACGGCCCGGCACGGCTCGCTGGTCGTCCGGGAGTTCGAGCAGGACCGTCCGGCCCGCCTCGTGGCGCTGGTGGACACGTGGGCCGACGCGGGGCGGACGGACGGGCACGCCGAGACGGCGCTTGACCTGTGCTGCGCGGCGGCGGCCTCGATCGCCCTGGCGGCGCTCGGCGCCGGTCACGGGGTGGCCCTGGCCGCCGGCCGCCGCGGCGAGGTCGCCCCGCCCGCGGAGATGGAGCGCCGGGACGCGCTGGCGTTCCTGGCCGAGCTGGAGGCGCCCGGCGGGGTCTCTCTCGCGGTGGCCCTGGAGGCGGTGGGCGGGGCGATCCAGGGCCCGGCCGCGCTCCTCCTGGCCTTCGCGTCCTGGAGGCCGAACTCGGCCCGGGCCCTGCTGCCCGCAGTGGGCCGGCTCACGGCGAGGGGGGTCCGGGTGGCCGCGGCCGTCGTGGACCCGGCTTCCCTCCGGCCCGAGGCCGCGGTGCTGAGCGCCCGGGAGCTGCGGGAGCTCGTGAGCGAGCTCGCCACCGAGGGCGTGGACGTCTACCCGATCCGACCCGAGGAGGACCTGGCGGCATGCCTGGCGGGCGAGCCGTCCGTCGTGGCCGGGTGAGGCAGGGGCCGGAGGACTCCCGGGTCCTCCGGGTCCTCGTCCTGGCCATCACCCTGCTCAGCGTGGGCGCGGTCGCCGCCGTGGGGGCCGTGGACCTCCCCACCGCCGCAGCCTCGTTCCTGCTGGTCCCCGCGGGGTCGTGGCTCGCGTACAGGCGCCGCGGGAAGGCCAACACCGGCCTGAAGGCGGTCATCGCGCTGGGCCTGGTGGCGGCCCTGGGCGCATTCGTGGCCCGGGTCCAGCAGGCCCAGTCCGTGGACGAGGCCAGGCACACCCTCGGGTCGCTGTTCGTGTGGGTCCAGGTGCTGCACGCGTTCGACCTCCCCCGCCGGCGGGACCTGGCCTTCTCGGTGCTCGCCGGCGTGGCCCTGGTGGCCGAGGCGGGGTCGCTGTCGCTCGACGCCACGTTCGGGCTGTTCCTCCTCCCGTTCGCGGTCCTGTGCGGGCTGTGGCTCTACCTCTCGGACCGGGCCCGGGGGAGGGACGAGGGCGGCGCGGGCCGGCTCGTCCGCTCCCGGCATGCCGGCCGGCGGGTCCGACGGATCGCCGCCCCGGCCCGGACCGTGGCCGGCGCCCTGGCCGCGGTGGCCGTGGCCGGCGCCGCCGCGTTCCTGGCCACGCCGAGGTTCCCGGGAACGCTGGTCATCGCCCCGCCCTTCTCCCTGGTCAGCCGGGTGGCCGTGCCGGGGTTCTCGGGGGGAGTGGTGAACCCGGACGTCCCGTCGTCGGGGAGCGGCAGCGTCGAGGCCGTGCGGGGGGTGGGCTACCCGGGGTTCGGGAGCGAGGTCGACCTCCGCGTGCGGGGCGTCCTCTCGGACCGCCTGGTGATGCGGGTCCGGTCGCCGGAGGCGGCGTTCTGGCGGGGCCAGGCGTACGACACGTTCGACGGCACGACCTGGACGGCGCCGGGCTCGGAGATCGTCAAGGTGGGCAAGCAGTTCGGGGAGTACGGCCAGGCCGTCCTCGTGCCGATCACCGACCCACCCGGGCTGGGCACCAGGACCCTGGTCCAGACGTTCTACGTCGAGCGGCGCCAGCCCAACATCGTCTTCGCCGCGTTCCAGCCCCGGGAGGTGTACTTCCCGGCCGACTTCCTGGCCGTGGACGGGTTCGGCTCGGTCCGATCTCCGATCATCCTCGAGCCGGAGACCGTGTACAGCGTCGTGTCCGAGGTCCCCGTGACCACCCCGGGGCTGCTCCGCTCGAGCGAGGGAGTGCCGTGGCCCGAGGAGATCGTGTCGCGGTACACGCAGCTCCCCGCTGGGCTCCCGGCCCGGGTGGTCGAGCTGGCCCACCGGATCGCCGACCAGGAGCCCACCGTGTACGACAAGGTCATGGCGGTGCAGCGGTGGCTCCGGGAGAACACGAGGTACCGGCTGGACATCCCTCCCGACCCGCCCGGCGCCGACGCCGTGGACCACTTCCTGTTCGAGCGTCGCGAGGGCTACTGCGAGCACATCGCCAGCGCCATGGCCGTGCTGCTCCGGGCGGTGGGGATCCCCACCCGGTTCGCGGTCGGCTTCGACGCGGGGGACCGGAACCTGCTGACCGGCTACTTCGAGGTCAGGGAATCGGATGCGCACTCGTGGGTCGAGGTCTTCCACCCCGGAGTGGGCTGGGTGGAGTACGACCCCACCCACGAGGTCCCCATCGCCGATCCCGGCGCGGGGTCCAGGTTCATCGCCCCGGAGGTCTTCGCCGCGATCGGCCGGTGGCTGTCGGGGGTGATCCCGGACCCGGTGAAGGCCGCGGTCGGAGCACTGGGCAGCGCGTGGCCGTGGGCGGCCGTGGCGACGGTGATCGCGGCGGGCATGTGGCTCCTGCGCCGGAGAGGGGGTCGACGTGCGCGAAGGCCTCCGCCGGTCGGCGCCGAGGCCGCGTTCGAGGCGATGTGCCGGACCTTCGAGCGCCGGGGGTCGCCGAGACCGGCCAGCCGCACCCCGAGCGAGCACCTCGACGCGCTCCTGGCGTCGGACCCCCTGGCCCGCGAGGCGAGCGCCGACCTCGAGCGCATCGTCAGGACGTTCGAACGGGAACGGTTCTCCCCCCGCCCGCCCGCCGAGGAGGAGGTGGAGGCGGCCCTGGCCGCGGCGGCCGGCCTCCCGTCGCGCCCGTCCACCCGCTGAGGGAGGGTGGAGGGCGACCGGGCTCCGGCTACGCCCGGACCCTCCGCCCGGCGAAGTCCTTCAGGGCGCGGTACTGGCTCTCGCCGTCCAGTCCGGCCTCCAGGAGCACCCTGGGGCCGGGGCCGCTCCCCAGGAAGTGGCCTCCGCGGTAGGGGTGCAGCGAGGCCTCGCGTCCCCGCGGCGACGTGACCCACCGGTACAGCGTCGGCAGCGTGAAGTCGGTGATCCCCATGGCCTCCTCCGCCAGGGCGGCCGGGAAGATCCGCTCCCGCTCCTCAAGAGGCAGGGCGTCGAACAGCTCCACGCTGGCCACGTAGAACACGTCGAGGTCGATGCCGTCCGCCTCGAGGAGGGGCAGGGCGTCCTGCAGGAACGCGTAGGTCACCGCGCTCCCCTGGAGGACCAGCGTCCCGTCGGAGGGACCGGCGGCCGGGCGGAGCCGGTACAGGCCGGTCCGGGCCGCGCCGACCGGGGCGAGCCCCAGGGCCTCCCGGTCGAGGACCCTCTCGGTGGGGCGGGTCACGAACGGCATGAGGACCGCGGGCCGGCGGGCCAGGGCCGCGGTGACCAGCGTCCAGATCTCGGCCGGGTCCCAGGGTGTCAGCGTGATCAGCGTGCCCGGCGGGAAGTTCTCCTGGACGAGCTGGAGGGGCTGGGGATCGGCGTGGGTCGGGCCGTCCTCCCCGGTCTTCAGGCCCGCGTGGGCGGCGATCAGGATCGCGGTCCGGAACGGGTCGCCGTACGTGGCCTGCCGGGCCTGGCCCCCGATCGCGTGCAGCCGCGCGGCGACGTGGCCGAGGGCCGCGATGAACGCCCCGTAGGACGAACC
>JACQTL010000171.1 GCA_016210805.1 Actinomycetota bacterium
CCGGGCGGGAGACCCGGCCGTCCTCGATCAGGTACCCCTCGGTGACCCCGAACACGAAGTCCCCGGTCGCCGGGTTCACCTGACCCCCGCCCAGGGCCTTCGCGTAGAAGCCCCGGCCCGTCCCGCCGATCACGTCCTCGGGACGCGACTCCCCGGGGAGGATGTAGGAGTTCGTCATCCGGGGGATGGGCACGTGCGCGTAGGACTGGCGGCGGCCGTTCCCCGTGGGGGCCTGGCCGGCCCGGTCCGAGCTGATCCGGTCGTGGAGGAAGCTCCGGAGCTCGCCGCCATCGAACAGCACGGTGCGGCTCGCGGGGGTCCCCTCGTCGTCGAACGAGAACGACCCCCAGGCGTTGGGGACGGTGGCGTCGTCGACCCCCGTCACGAGCGGAGAGGCCAGGCGCTCGCCGAGGCGTCCCCTGAAGATCGAGGCGTCCTTCTGGACCAGGTCGGCCTCCAGCCCGTGCCCGCAGGCCTCGTGGAACAGCACCCCTCCCCCTCCCGGCCCCATCACCACCGGCATCTCCCCGGCCGGGGCCGGCCCGCCGTCCAGCATGGCCACGGCCTGGCGGGCGGCCCGCTCCGCGGTCTCCCGGGGCGGGTGGGCCTCGATGAACTCGACGCCGGCCAGCCCGGCCGGGCCCCAGAAGCCGGTCTGGATCGCGCCGTCACGGGCCGCCACGACCTGGACGACCAGCCGGATGCGGGGGCGCTCCTCCTCGACCCACCGGCCGTCCGAAGAGGCCACCAGCAGCCGCTGGAGCGAGTCGGTGTAGCCCGCGACGACCTGGCGGACGGCGGGGTGGAGACCCCGGGCGGCATCGTCCGCCTCCCTAACCCATTCGACCTTGTGGGCCGTGGGGACCGATCCGGCCGGACGCTCGGCCCGGTGCACGACCTCCGGCTCGGAGGCGCGCAGGTCGACGACCTCCCCGGCCGGGCCCTCGCGGACCGACGCCGCGGCCGCCCGGGCGGCATCGAGCAGCGCGGCGCGGTCCAGCCGGTTCGAGAACGCGTACGCGCTGGCGTTCCCGTGTACCACCCGGACGCCCGCCCCCCGGTCCTCGCCGGAGACCAGCTCCTCGATCCGTCCGTCGTCCAGCCTGATCGTGAACCCCCACCGCTCCTCGACGAAGAGCTCGGCGAAGCGGCCGCCCCTTTCGAGCGCGGCACCGAGGACCTCCCGGACGAGGGACCGGTCGAGCATGGACGGCGATTCTATAGGGGCGACCCGGGAGCCCCGGGCGGCACGTGGGCTCCCCGGCGGTCGGCCGGGTGGTCGGGAGGCGGCGGCGGGGGCTCGAGGAGCCAGTCCTCCACGACCCCCTCCGCGACCGGGGAGGGTGCCCTCCCCCCGACCCGCCGGGCCGGGGAAGAGGGGCGGCGGTCGGGGGCGAGGCCCGTCGCGGCCAGGGCCGAGCCGAGGAGGGCCAGGATGCCGGCGATCGCCGGGCCGGCGTCCGTGGCCACGAGGGCCACGCCGGCCCCGACGACGAGGGCGCGGAGGAGCCTCCTGGGCTCCGTCTCGAGGTCGGGCCACCGGTCCCAGATCGCGTAGGCGGCGGCCAGCACGACCGGGGTCCAGGGGGTGGTCGCCGCCGCCACCAGGGCGTCCAGGGATCGGTCAAGGGCGACGGCGATCCCCTCGGCCCACCCGAGGTCCTGCACCGTCCGCCACCATGCCGAGGCCTGGCCGGGGATCCCCCGGGCCGCGTCGATGGCGACGACCGCCGCACCGACGGCCACCCCGGCCACCAGCGCGGCCAGCGCCGGGCCGGGCCGCAGGAGCCTCCCCCCACCGGACCTCGCCACGGCGATCGTCGCCGCCCCGGCCACCACCGCGCCGGCCGCGCTCCCTCCCGCGATCCCCAACGCCGCGGCCAGGGCCAGCCCCCCGAGGGCGATGGCGAGCCGCCACCCCCGCCCGGCCGCCATCCCGGCGACCAGGATCCAGGACCCGACCACGACCCCCACCGCGGGACCTCCCATCCACGCCATCTCGGCCCCCCCGGCCACGTCGGGTCCCAGGGCGCCGGCGCGCTGGAGGCTCCCTTCGAACGCCAGGTCGACCAGGAGGATCGCGCCGCCGAGGACCCAGAGCTGCCCGAGGGTCCGGGCGGGCCGCGGTCCCGCCACCCACCACGCGAACGCCGCCAACACCACCGGGGCCGCGAGGCCCCACACGATCCCGGGGGCCGGGGTCAGCAGGACCCACAGCACCGCCGAGCCCGCCGCCACCGCCACCCGGCGCCGGGACAGGAGCGCGGCCAGCGCGGCCAGCAGGGCGGCGGCCACCAGCAGGCCATCCACCCAGGGCTCCGAACGCGCCCTCTCCCGCGACTCCCGGACGTCAACCAGGAGCCGCTCGACCCTCCCGACGGCGGTGGTGTCCCCGGCCGCGGCGTCCACGACCTCGATGGCCCGGCCGCGCATCGCGGCCGGGACGCGGAGCCCGAGGGCCTCCAGGATCGTCGGGCCGAGGTCGACCCCCGAGACCAGCCCGGGCAGCCTCGTGGTCGGCGACGAGAGCAGGCCTCCGGCGGGCACGCCCGGCCCGGCCATGGCCACCGGGACCAGCAGGTCGCCGGCGGCGACCATCTCGTCGCTGGGAGCCAGGGCCCCCACCACCAGGAGGGTCTCGCCGAGGTCCACCATGTCCTTGACCTCACCGAGCAGCCGGTCGGCATCCTCCACGGCGCGGATCCGGTCCGCCGCTCCCCCCCCGGCCAGGTCGACCCGGGCCAGGTCGCCCGGGTCGATGGCCACCAGGGACGCCTCCTCCAGGGAGGCTTCCGCCGCGGCGAGGAAGGCCTCCGGATCGGTGCGGACCCCGCCGGGGGCGGATCGGTCCTCCACCAGGAGGCCGGGACCCACGGCCCCGCCGTCGACGAGCCCTCCCCGGTCCGCCACGAGGAGGGCCAGCGGCCGGTGCCGGACCAGGTGCTCGACGTTGATGCCCGGAGGTAGGGGCGCCGTGGGGGCGTCCACGCCCAGCGGCCCCGGCGGGGCCTCGGGTGCGTCGGCGTTGCCCACCACGGCCGTCTCGAGCCCCGCGCCACGGACCTCGTTCCCGAGGAGCCCGGTCACGGCCGGGGGGTGCAGGGCCGCGGACCGGTCGGCGAGGTGCCGGGCGTACGGCACCACGACGGCCCCCTCGGTCGGCTCCCGGCCGACCAGAGACTCCCACAGCCGGTAGCCGGTCCCCCCGGCCACCTCCTCATCGGCCTCGAAGGCCAGGCTGCCGGTCGGGCCGACGTCCGTCGGGGCACCGGCCGCCACCGTGGCGTAGGCGTCGGCGCCGCCTCGCACCCCGGCCACGGGCATGGTCAAAAGACCGATCGCCCCGGATGCCACCAGGCGGTCGAGGGCCGGGGTCCGCGCGGCGGCGAGGTCGTCGAGGCCGACCCGGTCGATGAGGAACACCACCACCTGCCGCGCACGGGGGCCCTGCTGGACGGCGGCGGCCACCGCATCCGGCGCCGCCAAGGGTAGCCCGGCCGCGGCAGGTCCGATCCCCGGCCCCAGCGCGGCGATGGCGAGGGCGGCCGGGACGAGCGCCGCGACGGCGGTCCGGAGGGCGGCCCCCACACGTCCCCGTTCCGACAGACCCCGGCCACCGGTCACAGGGCCGACTGTACCGGTGTGGCTAGGATGTACGCGTTGCTTCCATCCGGCGCCGCAGGACGTGGGGCCAGGTCCGGTTCGGGCCGTCGCGGGGGCTGGCCTCCCGCCCTCGGAGCCGTGGCGCTGGGACTCGCGGCGCTGGCCTTCCTCCTGGCCCCCCACCCGGTCCGGGGCTTCGGGTTCCCGATGGGTCCCGACGCACCCGTCTACCTCTGGTGGACCCGGCTGGCGGGCGTGGAAGGGCTCTCCGCGGTGGGGCTCAGGCCGGGGGTCCCGGGCGTGGCCCTGCTGCTCTCCGGGACCCTGGGGCTCGCCCCCTCCCAGGTCCTGGCCGGGCTCGGGGCGGCGATGGGCGCGGCGGCGGGCCTCGGCGCGGTGGCCCTCGTGGCGGGGGGGATCGGGCCCGGCGGGCCGGGAGGCCGTCCGGGCTCGGGGGAGGCCCGGCGGTGGCGCCCGAGATGGGGGGCGGCCTGGACGGCCGGCGTGCTGACGGTGGCCTTCACGGTGCACGTCGCGGCCGGCTACCTGGCCAACCTGGCCGCGGTCGTCCTCGTCCTCGGCGGGGCCGCGGCCCTGGCCGTGGCGTCCGGACCCATCGGCGGGCGGGGACGACGGGGCGGGGTGCTGGCCGCGGGGGCCATGCTCGGCGCGGCCGGCCTGGCCCATCCCCTGTTCCTGGCCCTCGGGGGGGCGGTGCTGGCGGGGGCGGCCCTCCTGGCCGTCGTGGCCGACCGGCCGGACCCGGCCGGCGCGCGGCGGGGGCTCCTGGACCGGGAGCCGGGGAGGATGGCGGCGGCGCTGGGCGGGGGTGTCCTCCTGGCCGGCGCCGGCTTCCTGGTCCTTCTCCCCGGACCTCGGCCCCCCGACGTCGACACCTCCAAGGACGCCTTCCTCCGGCGGGTCGGCCAGGACCTCCGTGGGGAGTACCTGAAGCGGCTCGGCCGGCAGTGGTACCGGTACCTGCTCCCGGTCACGGCGCCGGTCGCGGCGTGGGGGGTCTCCCTGGCCGGGGGTTTCCTCGGCAGGCTCCTCCTCTCCTGGACGGCCGTGACGGTGGTCGGCGTGGGGTTCGCCCTGGCCACGGGGCTCGTCCCCGCGGTGCGCCTGCTCTCCTTCGCCTACGCGATCCCGCTGGCCGGGGCGGTGGTCGCCGCGAGGCTCGCCGCCGGGGGCCTCCGGGGACGGCGCTCGCTCGGCATGGCCGCGGCCGGGCTACTGGTGGCCGCCCTGCTGGTCGCCGGAACGTGGACCTGGTGGATCCAGCGGACCTTCGTGTCGGCGGAAGAGGCTCGGGCGGCCTCGGGGGCCGCGCGGATCGCCGCCGGAACGCCGGATGGCACACCGCTCGTCTTCCTGGTCCACGAGGGGGACCAGGAGCTGCTGTTCCTCTCCGCCCGGGCCGGGAACGTGATCCGGGCGGCGATGCCCGCCGGGAGGATCCGCGACGTCCACGTCTACGTCGGGACGCCCGAGCGGTTCCTGGCCGGGGAGCCCACCCTCACCGGGAACGATCGGCACGACGCGCTCTCCCGGGACTCCCTGGCACGGATCCGGGCGGCCGGGGGGGACCCGGTGGCCTTCGTGCTGGCCCCCTTCAACACCTCGACGTTCGACGGAGCGCGAGCGACCGGAGACGAGGTGGCTCCGGGCGTCGTGGTGGTGGGAGGACTCCCTCCCCCGCCGGCCCCGGTGGACGACCCGCTCGGGCCCTTCGCCCCCTGGTCGGCCGCGGTGGCCGGGGTCGCCGTCCTCGTCTCGCTCTCGGCGACGGGATACGGATGGGCCCGGGCCGCCCTGGGATCAGGGCCCTTCGCCCTGCTCCTGTCCCCCGCCGTCGGCCTGGGCGGACTGACCCTCGGCGCCGTGCTCGCCGACGGGGCGGGCCTCGGCCTGGCCGGTGCGGCCGCCCCTGCCGCGGCCGTCACGGTCGCCCTGGCCGGCCACGCCGCGGCCTTCTGGACCGGGCGGCGCCGCGGCGACGATCGCGGTCGGGCTCCCTAGCGGCACCGCGTCGTCCAGCCCGGCCGGGCTCCGGACGCGGCGGCGGAGGTCCGCCCAGAGGACGACCAGGAGCCCGAGGACGGCCGGTGCGGCCACGTAGTGGACCACGAGGGTGACCCCCTCGAAGGCTCCCGGCGAACGCAGGGGCTCCGCCACGACCTGGGAGGCCGCGGCGACCACGACCCCGACCGTCACGAGCGCGGCCCTTCCCGGGAGCAGGAAGGCGACCGGCAGCGTCCAGGCCACGTACCAGGGGAGCAGGACCGGGGCGCTCATCGTGAAGAGCACAAGCCCCCATGCCCACGCCGCCCCCGCGAGGCGGCCCCGGGCC
>JACQTL010000170.1 GCA_016210805.1 Actinomycetota bacterium
CTCCGAAGGGGCGGCGGACCGTGACCCCGGCGTGGGCGGCGAGAACGTCGTCGGCGTCGAACGTGGTGGCCGGCCCGAAGAAGGGTGCGACCTGAGACTCCGACCACCGGTCCCGGGGCCTGCGGGCCAGGTCGGGACGGTCGCCCAGCCCGCCCACGAGCGACGGGTCGATCCAGGGCGGGAGCTCGCGGTGGTCGGTCCCCCGCCGGCGGATCCGGGCCACGGCGAGCGACGGCGGGACGAGCGGGTTGAGGACCTGCCGGACGAGCCGGCCGGCGGAGGCACCCCCGTCGCGCCGGGCCCGGAGCTGGCGGGCAACGGCCCCCCACCGCCCCCGCGTGATGAGGTGGTCGAGCAGGTAGTGACGGAGCTCGAACCCGTACTCGGCCAGCTCGCCGGTGAGCACCGCGCCGCGCCCCAGCCCGGCGGCCCGTGCGTAGGCGTCGGCAACCTCCGCGATCGAGAGGCTGTCCACCGGGCCGTCCAGAAGCTGTACCCAATCGCGGATCCCGTCCAGGGGGCCGTGGTGGGGGGCGAACGTCGTCAGGGGGAGGTCCAGGTGCCCGGCCACCATCTCGATCCAGGGCCGCTCGTCCACGGAGGGGTGGTCGGGGTACACGGCGGACAGCGCCCGGAGCGGCCGTCCGCCCCTCCGGCGGTGCTCCGGGGCGGCGAACGCGGCCACCGCCGGGGAGTCGATGCCGCCCGAGAGGAGGACCACGTCGTCGCCGGTCACCATCCGGCGGGCGGCCACCTCGAGGTGGTGCCGGATCCCCTCCACGGCCTCCGCCACACCGTCCCGCCCCGCCTCCAGGGAGGAACGCGGATCCCAGTACCTTCGGGTCCGGAACCGGCCCGACGGGTCCGCGTGCGCGATCGAGGCCCGGGGGACCCGGACGACGCCCCGGAGCGAGCTCCCGGACCCCGGGTCGCCGAAGAAGGCCCGCTCGATCTCCTCCAGGTCCGGTTCCCGGGCGATGCCGGCCCCGGCCACGACCTGCTTGGCCTCGGTGGCGGCGACGAAGGTGCCCGGCCCGGCGCGGCGGTAAAGCGGCCGGAAGCCGAACTGGTCGCGGAACACCCGGACCCCCTCGCCGTCGGCCACGGCCCCGGTGAAGGCGCCCCTCAGCCGGTCGAGGGCTCCCTCGCCCCACCGGCCGAAGGCCGCGAGGAGGAGGGAGGCGGGGTCGGGGCCTCGGAGCACCGCTCCGGCCCGGCGGAGCTCGGCGGCCAGGGGCTCGGCGTCGTCGAGGACGCCGGCGAAGGCCGCGGCAGTCCCGTCGTGCCCGGCCACCCACGCGTCGGGACGGTCCTCATGGAAGGTGACGCCCAGGACGGCGCGACCCACGCTCGCCGAGGCGCAGGCCCGGCCCCGGTGGGGGGCGGCCTCGACCATCCGGCGGAGCGCGCCGCCGTCCGAAGGGGCGTCCGGCCCGTGGAGGACGAGGAGGGACCCCATCACCCCTCGACCGGCGGGCCCGCCTCCACCACGAGGTCCCGGTGCCGGAGCTCGTCCAGGAACGACTCGACCACGTCGTCGAGGTCGGTGGGAGGGTCCTCCAGCCGCCCGCGGAGGCGTGCGGCGATCCGGGGGGCCGGCGTCAGCCCGTCCAGGAGGTCCCACACGGCCGCGCCGACCTCGTTCAGCCCGTGGTACTGGCCGGTCTCCAGGTGGAGGAGCACGCCGCCCTCCCCCGGACGGAGGGCCCGGTAGACCACCCGGGGGTTGCGGCCGAAGGCCTCCGGGGCCTGGGCCCGACCCGTCCCGTCAACGCGATCCACCGTGTGCACCTTGCACCTCCATCGTCCCGAGGGCGGCGCCGGGGCCGATCGGCTCAGTACAGGCCGACGGTGCCCAGGCGCCGCTCCCTGCGCAGGGCGAGCTGGAGCGCGGCCATGCCGGCCCCCAGGGCCAGCACCGCCGACGCGGCCAGGTAGGCGAGGGGACCGATCAGGTCCCCCCATCCCGCCCCGCCGAGCAGCGCTTCCCTAGAAGCATCGAGCGCAACGGCGATCGGGTTGAGCCCGGCCAGGGCGCCCATCCAGCCCGGCAGGAGGTCCACCGGGAAATACGCGCCCGAGAGCAGCGTGAGGCCGTAGCCGAACCAGGCGTACAGCCCGGCCCCCCGGCGGAAGGTCAGGACCCCGGCGGCGCTCGCGATCCCCAGGCCCCACACGAACGGGATGAACAGGAGGACCACGGCGGCCGCGGGGAGGACACCCGAGGACCTGAGGTCGACCCCGAACGAGATGGACACCACGGCGAGGAAGAGCACGGTGCGGATCGGCACGTAGGCGAGGTCGTAGGCCACCGACCCGAGGAGCAGGGTGGTCTGCCGGGTGGGGGTCATGAGGAGCGACTCCAGGGTCCCCATGAACTGCTCGGTGCGGATCGCGGTGACCATCCGTCCCAGGCCCACCTGGAGGAAGCCCGTGAGGGCTATCCCCAGGGCCACGAAGCCCATGTACGTGGCCCTGGTGCCCCCGAAGCTGGGGAGGACGGTCGGGTCGACCATCTTCCCCACGAACGAGAACACCACGGTCTGGGCGACCAGGTTGATCGCGTCGGCGAAGAACCCCAGCCGGTAGCTCCACGCGGTGATCAGGTCCCGGCGGACGAACGCCCCGACCTTGCGGACCTCCGACCAGGCGTCCGCGACGGCCGAGCCGGGGGCGCTCACGGCCGCTCCTCGCCCACGAGGTGGAGGAAGGCCTCCTCTATCTCCGAGCGCTCCTCCCGGCAGGCCAGCACGTCGACCCGGGCCGCGGAGATCGCGGCCAGGGCCCTGCCGAGCACGGCCTCCTCGGACAGCGAGAGGACGAAGTGCTCCGCGCTCGTGGGCGACGGCTCCACCGACCCGGCCGGAGCGACGAGGGCGGTGAGGTCCTTGGCCACGGCCCGGGGAGTCCGGTTCCCGTCCCGGAGCCGGAGGTGGTACCGGCGGGCCGGGGAGCGGTCCATCAGCTCCAGGACCGAGCCGTCGAATCGCACCTCGCCCCGGGCCAGCACGGTGACGGAGTCCGCGTGCCCCCGGATCTCGTCCAGGCGCTGGGTGGCCCACAGGACCGCGGTGCCTCCCCCGGCCGCCTCGGCCACGAGGCCCTGCACCCGCCGGACCCCCTCGGGATCGAGGTCGTGCGTGGCCTCGTCCACGAACAGGATCGCCGGGCGGTTGACGAGACCCCTGGCCACGGCCAGGCGCTTCTGCATCCCGTGGGAGTAGAGCCCCACCCTGCGGTGGGCCGCGCCGGCCAGGTCCACCCGTTCGAGGAGCTCGGAGGCCCGCCGCCGGGCCTCGCCGCGCGAGAGGCCGTGGAGCCTGCCGAAGAAGACGAGGTTCTCCAGCCCGGAAAGCCTGAGGTAGAAGGAGCGGTCCCCGGAGGGCACGTAGCCGATGGCCCGGCGGGAGGCCCGGCCGCCGGCGCCGCCCACGGGGCGGCCGAGGAGGGAGATGGACCCGGCGGTCGGCTCGATCAGCCCGGCCAGGATCCGGAGGAGGGTGGTCTTCCCGGCGCCGTTCGGCCCGAGGAGGGCCCGGGTCTCACCCCTGGCCAGCCGGAGGGACACGTCGCGGACGGCGAGCGCGTCGCCGAAACGACGCGAGATACCCCGGGCCTCTATGGCCCGGGGCGCTCCTTCCGCCGAGACCCGCCCGTCTCCGGCCGACATGGATGAGGTGAGGAACAGCCTACGAGAGGCCGTGGTCGCCGCAGGACGGCTCGCCGAACTTGTCGGTCGTGGCGCAGCCGTGCGGGTCCTTGCCCTGCGGACCGACCCCCGGCACCTCCCCCGTGTTGGTGAAGGTGTGGCGGGCGATCGACCCGAAGTCCGTGATGGCAGGGGCCTGGTACACCATCGGGCTACCTCCTTCCATGTCTGCTCGCGGGCACCACGGGGGGAGTGTGGCCGACGGCGTCCACCCCGGCTACGGCCGAACGGTACCCGGACGGGTGCCGAAGGTCGGCTCCGCGCCTACCGGACTTCGGGTACGGCCCGGGGGTCCCGGCCCGGCCGGCTCCCGGACCCGCCCGGGGGGACCCGGGGGATGGATCCGGGGGATGGATCCGGAGTGTGGCAGGAGACCTAGGTCCGACTTAGGGCCTACGGAGCACCGAGTTGTGACCCTTCGCCGGATGGCAGGCCCGACCCGCCTGTCTACGCTCGCTTCGTGAGCTTCACGACCGCGATGCCCGACAGACCCAGCGTTAGGAGCCTCCGTCCATGTGCGCGATGGTGAGGAACGACCCGAGGATCGAAACGGACGAGCGCGTCATCGCGTTCCCCGGCCTCGAGGACCCCTCCACCGTCGCCACGACGGTCATCATGCCCGCCCACAACGAGGCCGCCGTGATCGCCGACGTGATCCGGCGCGTCCGGCGGGCCGTCGGGGCAGGCGCCGAGATCCTCGTCGTGGACGATGGCTCGACCGACGACACCGCCGCCGTGGCCGAGGAGGCAGGCGCGCGAGTGATCCGCCGCCCGTACTGCTTCGGCAACGGGTCGGCGGTGAAGGCCGGGGTCCGGGCGGCGCAGGGCGACCGGATCGTTCTCATCGACGCAGACGGGCAGCATGACCCTGCCCAGATCCCCGAGCTGCTCGCCGCGCTCGACGAGTACGACATGGTCGTCGCCGCCCGGGCTCCCGACTCCCACGCCTCGCGGGGCCGGCGCCTGGCCAACAAGGTGTTCAACGGCCTGGCCAGCCACCTCACCAAGAAGAAGATCGAGGACCTGACCAGCGGGTACCGGGCCGTCCGCCGGCACGTGATCGAGGAGTTCCTCCCGCTGCTCCCCAACCAGTTCTCCTACCCGACCACGATCACCCTGTGCGCGCTGAAGGCCGGGTACACGGTCCACTACGTGCCCACCCGCGCGGCCCGCCGGGTGAAGGGCACGAAGAGCCACATCAGGCCGGCCAAGGACGGCCTGCACTTCCTGACCATCATCCTCAAGATCGTCACGCTCTACTCGCCGCTCCGCGTGTTCGCGCCGATCAGCCTGCTGCCCGTGATCCTCGGAGCGCTGTCCTTCGTGTACCGGCTCTTCACCGGCCGGGGGGCCTCGGTCACCGGGGCCCTGTTCCTGTCCATCGGTCTGTTCCTGTTCTGCATGGGCCTGATCTCCGAGCAGATCGCGGCCCTGCGGTTCGAGCGAGGGAGTCGGAATGGTGTCTCGTAAGGTTGCCCTCACCGTCCTCGTCGGATTCGGCCTCCTGGCCGCGGCCTGCAAGCCGTCCTCGGAGATTCGGCCGCCGTTCATCAAGGAGTCCGAGCTGCCCTCCGACTCCCTCTTCGGCGAGATCGTGTTCACCGGCCAGTCCGCCCGGGTCGAGGCCCTGTTCGAGCTCCAGGCGGACAGCGGTGAGGCGGTCCGGATCTCCGCGCGCGGGACCGAGGAGCGCTCGCCGGTCTTCTCCCCCGACGGCTCGAGGCTCGCCTTCGCGTCGACCTCCGACGACGGCGTGTCCGGCATCTACGTCCGCTCGGCGGCCGGCGGCGGCCGCACGGCCGTCGTCGAGGGAACCGGCTTCTTCGACTACCCCACGTGGTCGCCGGACGGGAGCCGGATCGCCTACGCCCACACCACCGGGACGACCGGGAACTGGGACATCTTCGTGGTGGGGCTCGACGGGAAGGGCCGGACCCAGCTGACCACCAGCCCCGGCCACGAGTGGAGCCCGGCCTGGTCCCCCGACGGCAGCCGGATCGCCTTCACCTCGGACCGGGACGGGACCACGGACGTCTGGCTCCTCGACCCGGCCACCGGCGCCGAGGAGAAGATCGTGGCCGGCGACACCCACGACGAGCAGCCGGCCTGGTCCCCCGACGGCAGCCGGATCGCCTTCACCTCGGACCGGGAGCTGGAGCGCTGGCAGGTGTTCATCTACGACGTGGCCACCGGCCAGGTGTCTCAGCTCATCCGGACCGACAGCCAGGACCGTTACCCGACCTGGTCGCCGGACGGGCGGCACATCCTCGTCTCGGTGGGCTACCTCGCAGTCTACAACGCCGACGGATCGAGGTTCCCGAACGGCGCGGACCGCTGGAAGCTCTCCGACGAGCTGGGCCTGTCCTCGACCTGGGCCTCGTAGGCCCGGGTCGGGTGGCCTCGGCGCGGAGGTCCTAGAGGGTGGCCTGGGTCCCGGCTCTCAAGGTGCTGGTGGCGCTGGCCGGCGTCTACCTGCTGCTCCCCCGCCTGGTGCTCGCCCCGCCCCGGACGGCCCGCGGGGCGCTGGACCGCCTCCTCATCGACGTGATCAGGGTGACCGCGCTCCTGATCGCGGTGGCCCACGTCCTGGTCCCCCTCCAGCTGTTCCAGTGGACCGGGCTCCTCATGGCCTTCGGAGCCTGTGCCTTCTGGTTCAAGCTCCGGCCCGCGGGCTGGACCCTGGCCGGGATGCAGGGTCGCTGGGAGCAGGCCACCGAGGCGTTGCTCTACCTGAGCGAGGCCGGGTCCCGCGACGGCAACGACCGGGTCAAGCAGAAGGTCCGGCTGTGGTGGCGGCTGGTGGTCCTCCGCCGGCTGCGCCCCCGGCTTCCCACCTCCGGCACGGCGCTCGCCGCCGGGCTCCTCGTCCCCCTCCTCCTGGTGATCGCCGCCTCGCTGGTCATCCGGCTCGCCTACCCCCTCCAGAACGCGGCCTTCGTCCCGTCCGACAACTACGTCCACCTGGCCTGGACCAAGTTCCTTTCCCTGGGTGACCTGTTCCACGACGGCATCTACCCGCGGGGCATGCACTCGGTCCTCGCCGTCACGTCCACGCTCATGCCGGTGACGAGCTTCGAGCTGGCCCGCTTCGCCGGCCCCCTGATGAACACTTTCTTCGTCCTGCTGGTCTACGTGATGACCCTGCGGGCCACCCGCCACGCCGGCGCGGCCCTGGTGGCCGCCGCGGTGGTCGGCATCCTGGGCATCCGTCCGGAGGTGGGCCTGGCCGACTACCGGCAGATCGGGACGCTGCCCCAGGAGTTCGCCGTGCTGATGGCTGTGGCCGGGCTGTTCATGGCGGCGGAGTACGTGGCCCGACCGTCTCGCGACCGCCTGATCTACGTGGGGCTGGCCGCGTTCTCGACCTCGATGTCCCACCCCCTGGCCGCCGGCCTCGTGATCGTCGGGGCCGGGGCGATCGGCGTGACCGCCGCCATCCGGAGCGGCCGGGCCGTGAAGGCCCTGCGGATGTGGGCGTTCTGCGCGGCCGGGGTCGTCGTCGGGAACCTCTACGTCGTGTTCGGGCTCCTGTTCGGGAATCGGATCTACGGCGGGGTCACCGACCTCAACCCCGTGGCCTCCGAGGACACGCACCGGGCCGCGGGGTCGTTCTCGCCGATGATCGACCAGAGCCCGCTGGCCATGGCGGCGCTGGTCGGGGCCGTGATCGGCCTGGCCTACGGGATCCACCGGCTGCGCAGGGGGCACCGGGACGGCGGGCTGGCCGCCGCCCTGTCGGCCTTCCTCCTTCTGGCCATCGCCGTCGAGTGGTCGGGCGACGCGATCCTCCACCCCTGGTACGCGGAGCGGTGGGAGGAGCTGGTCGTGGCCCTCATCCCGCTGGGCATCGGCCTGGGCCTCGCTCCGCTGGCCGAGCTCTGGGCCCGGCGGCCCCCGCTCACCCGAGCGGCGGCGCACGTGTCGGTCGGCGTGGCCATGGCCGCGGGGCTGGTCGTGGCCCTCCCGCCCACGATCCCCCACCCGAGCATCCTGGGAGTCGAGTACGAGGCCTCGGCCCGCGCGCTCGGGAGGCTGATGAAGGAGACGCCGAGGCTCACCTACACCGTGGTCGGTCCGCCGGAGTGGTTCGACCGCGTCCTGGGGTCCGGGTACCACCTCCAGCTGATCGACTTCGCCGACCAGCTCGACCTGTCCCAGGCCTCCGACCCGGGCTTCCACCTCCCGATCGGAACCCGGCGGATCTTCGTCCTGGACGAGAAGAACCCGTTCGTCTACCGGATCTACCGGACGGCGGGGGGCGTGATCGGCGCGCGGTACCAGGACCTCGAGGCTCGGGGCGAGCTGATGCGGACGGTGGACGAGTGGATCCGGACCTACTCCAGGTTCCACGACGGCGTCTCGATCTACTACGAGGACGACGACATCATCATCTGGCAGATCAAGCACTGGCCGAGCCCGAAGTACGCCGAGCGCTACGAGCTGGTACGGGAGCAGTGATGGGAGGCCATCGGCGGATCCTCATCGTGACCACGAACCTGGCCGGGCCGGGCGGGGACGAGACCAGCGCGGCCGGGAACATGTACCGGGCCGTGATCGAGGAGATAGGCCGCCGGGAGTCGGGCCTGGTGCTCGCCCCCCGGGCCGCCGACCTGCCCGACCTGGAGCGGATAGACGGCCTCCACGTGCTCCGGGTCCGGCCCAGGCGGCCCGCGGAGAGCCTGGAGGACGCCCTGCGCCGGGGCCGGGTCATCCGCGTGGGCGGGATGGCCTGGGGCCTGTGGCGGGCCACCCGCCGGGCGATGGCCGAGGAGCGCTTCGACCTGGCCCACGCCTTCTGGACGTTCCCGGCGGGATGGGCGTGCACCCACCCCCGGGCCGAGATCCCCGTGATCCTCACCGCGCCGGGGACCGACCTCCACGGCTGGTCCGGGAAGCGGATCGCCGGGGCCCCGTTCCGCAGCGTCCTCCAGCGCGCCGACGTCGTCACGCCGTGCGGCTCCGACGGCGTCGAGCAGGCCGAGGCCGGCGGGGCCCGGTCCGTGGTGCAGGTCCCCGTGGCGTTCGACCCTCGCGTCTTCCGGCTGGCCGGGCGGGTGCCCGACCGGCCCGTGGTCGCCTTCGTGGGGAGGATGACCCGGGCCAAGGGCGTCCACGTGCTGGGCGAGGCCCTGGCTCGCCTGGCCCCCACCGTCCCCGGCCTCTCCTTCGTGGCCTGCGGCGACGGGCCGGACCGCGAGGCCTTCGAGCAGGCCGTGCGGGCCGCGCTCCCCGGGCGCTCCATGTTCCTGGGAGCCGTGCCGCCCGAGCGGGTGGCCGAGACCCTGGCCGGAGCGCGCGTCGCCGTCCTGCCCTCCTTCGGCGAGGGCATGTCGGTGGCCGCGATCGAGGCCATGGCCACGGGCCGGGCCCTGGTCACCACCGACACCGGCGAGCACGTCGACGTCGTGCGGCGGGGCGGGGGGTCCGTCGTGCCCGTGGGCGACGCGGATGCGCTGGCCTCCGCGATCCGCGCGGAGCTGGCCTCCACCCGTGACCCCTCGGCGATCCGCCGCCTGGTGGAGCCCTACACCCCGGCCACCGTGGCCGGCCGGTTCACCGATCTCTACGACGAGCTCCTCTCCGAGCCCCGGGCCCGGGCCTCCGTCGCGGCCTGACCGGCCGCGGGGCGGGCCTCGGTCGCTGCCTGACCGGCCCCGGGGCCGGGGCGCCCGCCGCCCATCCCGCCGGCCCGGGGGGCCGCCGGCCGTCCGGTAGAGTGGGCCCGCCATGCGGGTCTCGATCGTCGGAACCGGTCACGTCGGCCTGGTCACGGCCGCGTCCCTGGCGCACCTCGGCCACGAGGTCCTCGGCGTCGACGACGACGCCGAGAAGGTCGCCACGATCGCCAGGGGGGAGACGCCGTTCCACGAGCCGGGCCTCCAGGAGCTCCTCCGGGAGGGCCTGGACGCGGGACGGCTGCGGGTCTCCCCCGACGTCCCCGAGGCGGCCCGGTTCGGCGAGGTGGTGTTCATCTGCGTGGGGACCCCGACCAAGCCGACCGGTGAGGCCAACCTGGTCCAGGTGGAGCGGGTCTCGACGGTGATCGCCCGGGCCCTGGAGGGCTACACGGTGATCGCCGAGAAGTCGACGGTGCCCGTGGAGACCGGGGTCTGGGTCCGGCGCACGATCGAGCTGACCGCCGCGCCGGACGCGGAGTTCGACGTGGCGTCCAACCCGGAGTTCCTGCGGGAGGGCCGGGCCGTCCACGACACGCTGAACCCGGACCGGATCGTGGTGGGAACCTCCTCGGCCCGGGCCATGGAGCGCCTCCGCGAGCTGTACGCCCCCATCCTCGACCGAACCGGCTGCCCCTTCGTGGTCACGGACCTGGCCACCGCCGAGCTCATCAAGCACGCCTCGAACGCCTTCCTGGCCACCAAGGTCTCTTTCATCAACGCGATCGCCGACATCTGCGAGCGGACGGGGGCCGACGTCCACGAGGTGGCCAGGGCCATGGGGCTGGACCCCCGGATCGGTCCGGCCTTCCTGGGGGCCGGGATCGGCTACGGGGGGGCGTGCCTGCCCAAGGACGTGGCCGCGTTCCGCCACAAGGCCGATGAGCTGGGGGTCGGCTTCCCCCTCCTGGAGGAGGTGGAGCGGGTCAACATGGCTCGCCGGGAGCGGTTCATCGAGAAGATCCGGAGCGCGGTGTGGAACCTGGAGGGCAAGCGCATCGCCATGTGGGGCCTGGCCTTCAAGCCCGACACCGACGACCTTCGCAACGCGCCGGCCATCGAGATCGCCCGGCGCCTGTCCGAGGAGGGGGCCGACGTGGTGGCCTACGACCCGGTGGCCATGCCGGCCTCCAAGCCACTCCTTTTCGCAGCGACGTTCGCCCCCACCGCGCTGGAGGCGGCCCAGGGAGCCGACTGCCTGGCCATCTGCACGGAGTGGGAGGAGTTCCGCGGGGTGGACCTGGAGCGCCTGAGGGACGCGATGGCCAGACCGGCCATCGTCGACGGGCGGAACATGTTCGACCCCCCGGCGATGGCCGACGCCGGGTTCACATACGCGAGCATGGGCCGTCCGACGGCCGCCCCCGCGCCGGGTCCCTGACCCCCGCGGACCCCGCCCCCCGGGTCGAGACCGGCGCCCCAACGAGGGCTGCTAGACTCCAGCCGTGGCCCCTGCGGGGGCCGTGTGCGGATGTAGTTCAATGGCAGAACGCAAGCTTCCCAAGCTTGAGGTGGGGGTTCGATTCCCCTCATCCGCTCCGTGTGATGTCGCGGGACATCGTGGACGGGTGTGTCGGGACATCGTAGACACCTCAGGCCTGCCGCTGGTAGTCCCGTGTCGGGTCGAGGGTCAGGCGACGGAGGACCTCACCGTCGTCGGAGATGA
>JACQTL010000175.1 GCA_016210805.1 Actinomycetota bacterium
ACCACCACGTGGTCGCCCACCCGGAGGCCCTCGACCCGGTCCCCCACCGCGTAGACGATGCCCGAGGCGTCGCTCCCGCCGATGTGGAACGTGTCGGGCTCCCCGAACCGGGCGTGGACCCTGGTCACGTCCACCGGCACCCCGCGGGCCGCCCACACGTTGTTGTAGTTGATGCCGGCCGCCATGACGAGCACGAGGGCGTCGTCGGGGCCGATCGCCGGGGTCTCGATCTCCTCCACGGCGAACGCGTCGTCGGGGTCCCCGAACCGGTCGGGCCTGATCACCTGCGCGTACATCCTGGACGGGACCTCGCCGACGGGGGGGATCTCGCCGATCTCGTACAGGTCCTTGGCCATCGCTACCTCCTCGGGAAGGCCGCCCGGGGGACAGCGCCGGCGCCCTCCCTCCGGGCAAGGCGGACCGGCCCTCCGCCGCGGCCGGGAACCTACCCGTCGGTAGGATAGGCAAACCCGGCGCCGTCCGCATCGCGGCGCGGCCGGGTTCCAGCTCCCCGAGCCTTCGCCCTCCGCCGTCCGGTTCTCCGGGCGCGATCAGGATGCGGGAGCGGGGGGTCGTGCAACGAGGGAGCTCTCGGGGCACGTCCGGCCCCTGGGGCACCACGCGCAATGGGGACCGGGGGTGAGCGCGGGGCCCGTGCCGGCCCGCAGGCGGGCCGCCGACCTGGCCGCGGCGATCACCCGGCCGGCGGCGTGCTCCAGGGTCTCCTCGGCGACGTCCTCGGCCTGCCACTCCCCCGACTCGAGGAACACGGTGGCCACGCGGTACGGGGGGAGACCGAACGACAGCGTGAGGAGCAGCGCGTAGAAGCGCATGTCCTCGGGGTGCTCCGGGCGGGCCTCCCCGGTCTTGAAGTCGATGAGGAGCCGCGACCGCCGGCCGAGCATCAGGTCCACGCGGCCCGTGAGGACCACCGAGTCGGCCGCCAGCTTCACCCGGAGGCGCTGCTCGGGGATGGGCTGCCAGCGGCGTCCGAACGGCGGGAACCGGTCCCGGAACAGGGCCAGCCCTCTGGTCGCCTCGGTCAGCAGCTCCGACCGGTCCAGCCGGTCGAGGCCCTCCCAGAAGGGCCCGAAGTCGTCCTGCTCCGCGAGACGGAGCGCCGCCCGCTCGACCACCGTGCGGACGTCCGAACCGCGCTCGTCGGACGTGTCGAGCTGGATGGCCCGGTGGAACAGGGCCCCCGCGGCAGTCTGCAGCGAGTGCTCGAAAGGCGGCCCCTCCCCGGCGGACACCGCCTCGAACATCCCCTCGCACCGGGCGTGGTCCGTGAGGAGCCGCTTCCAGATCCACAGCGGCTCGGCAAGCTCGAGCGCCGCGATCGCGCCCTCCAGGCGGTCGCGGAGGCGGACGGCCAGGTCGCCGGGGAAGTCCGGCCCCCGACCCGTGCCGATCAGGCCCTCGAGCGTCCTCCTCTGCGCGGCCGAGAGATCCATGCTCCGTATGCTATTGGGCGCCTGCGACACCCTCGGGAGCGGAAGGAGACGGGACGGTGCGCATCTACCCCTCCGACGACGGGAGCGCGGCCTTCGTCCGGCTGGAGCGCGGCGACGACCTGCTCGAGCGGCTGAACGCCGCGGCGGCCGAGCTGGGCATGGAGGCGGCCACCCTGCAGATCGTGGGAGCCGTCGAGCGCCTCAGGGTGGCCTATTACCGCCAGGACACGAAGGAGTACGAGATCCACGAGCACGACGCCCCCCACGAGATCTCCGGCGGCGTCGGGAACGTCTCGCTGAAGGACGGGAAGCCGTTCGTCCACATCCACGTCACCGGGAGCGGGGCCGACGGTAAGGCCGTGGCCGGCCACCTCGTGGACGGGACCCGCGTGTTCCTGATCGAGGCTTACCTCCGGAGGCTGGCCGGGCCCCCGCCGGTCCGGGAGCTGGAGGAGGACCTGGGCCTCGCCGTCTGGCAGTGACCGCCACCTGCGGGCTGGACGCCGAGACCCTCCGGCGGACCGCCGTGGAGGGCCGTCCCGGGACCCCGGCCTGGCTCCGGGGGCCGTGTTCGCCGACGGGGAACGAGGTCCTCGGAGCGGTTCCACGACGACTTCGTCGCGACGCCGGTTGAACGGAGGGGGATGGGCTCCGAAGATGCCTCCGTGGAAGCCACCACCACTTTCGTCGTGGCGAGGAACCCGGATCCGGACAGCGCGCTGCCCTACCTGCTCCGGCTCCCGCTGGAGGGAGGGGTGGTGCTGAAGGCCCGGGAGCCGTGGCCGGCCACCTCACGCGTG
Source organism: Actinomycetota bacterium (assembly GCA_016210805.1). Lineage (GTDB taxonomy): Bacteria > Actinomycetota > UBA4738 > UBA4738 > JACQTL01. Next base: position 2,255 of record JACQTL010000175.1, read on the forward strand.
TACTGCCACCCGTCCGAGTGGCCCACCGACGCGGAGGTCATCGAGGAGGTGCCCGTGCGCCTGTGCCGCCGTCGGGGGTCGGCCATCGACCTGGTCCTGGATCGGGCCCGGAACAACCGGGCCCAGTTCGTGTTCACCGAGGTCAGGGCCCGGCCGGCGATCTTCTGGCAGACGCCGAAGGTGGCGCGCGGGGCCCGGCCGGCGGTGCGGGTCCCCTCGCGTAGGGCCTCGGGGCTCGAGGGCCTCGCCGTCCTGGTGGACACGCGGGAGCGGTACCCGTTCCGGTTCGCCGCCCACGCGGAGGTCCGCACCGAGCGCGCCGCCCTCCCCGCGGGCGACTATGCGGTCGCCGACGCGTCCGGGATCGTCGCGTCGGTCGAGCGCAAGGCCCTGACCAACTTCATCCACGACCTGGTGGACGGGTCGCTGGGGTTCCAGATGGGGGAGCTGGCCGGGTTCCGCGCCGCGGCCGTCGTCGTCGAGGGCAGGTACTCCGACCTGTTCAAGGCCGAGCGCGTGACCCCGGGCTGGCTCCCCGAGCTCCTCGCCCGGCTCCAGGTCCGATACCCGGAGGTGCCGGTCGTGTTCGCCGAGACCCGCAAGCTGGCCGAGGAGTGGACCTACCGCTTCCTCGCCGCCGCCCTCCGCGAGCTGTCCGGCGAGGGGGAGGATTGATCGCCCGCGGGATCGGCGTCTCGAGTGGGCCCCAGCCGGCCTGAAGCGATCGGGAACCGTCCCTCGGACGGGCTACACTCGGGCGCATGGCCAGGACGGAGGACGTGCCGGCGACGCCCGCCGGGGAGGAAGGGCCGCGGCCCACGAGGTCGATCGAGGACCGGGTCGAGGAGCTCCGCCGACGCAGGCAGGAGGCCCTCCACGCCGGCGGGACCGAGGCCGAGCGCAAGCAGCACGCCCGGGGGAAGCTGACCGCCCGCGAGCGGATCGAGCTGCTGCTCGACAAGGGCTCGTTCGTTGAGACGGACATGATGGTCCGGCACCGTTCCCACGACTTCGCCATGGAGCGCAAGCGGCCCCCCGGCGACGGGGTGGTCACCGGGTGGGGGACGATCGATGGCCGGAAGGTCTTCGTGTTCTCCCAGGACTTCACGGTGTTCGGCGGCTCGCTCGGTGAGGCGTTCGCCGAGAAGGTGTGCAAGGTCATGGAC
>JACQTL010000166.1 GCA_016210805.1 Actinomycetota bacterium
CCCGCTCCCGGGCCCGGCCCACCCGGCCCCGGAGCTGGTAGAGCTGCGAGAGGCCCAGCCGGTCGGCCCGCTCCACGACCAGCGTGTTCGCCGAGGGGACGTCCAGGCCGGACTCGATGATCGTGGTGGAGACCAGCACGTCGGCGTCCCGGTCCCAGAACCGGATCATCTCGCGCTCCAGGCGCTCCTCGTCCATCTGGCCGTGCGCCACCACCACCCGGGCGTCCGGGAGCTGCTGCATCAGGCGATGGGCGGCCCGGTCGATCGTCTGGACCCGGTTGTGGACCCAGAACACCTGCCCGCCCCGGAGGAGCTCCCGGCGGACCGCCCCCAGGGCCATGGCCTCGTCCCAGGGCCCCACGAACGTGAGGACGGGGAGCCGGTCCTCCGGAGGCGTCTCGACCACGCTCATCTCGCGGATCCCGGCCAGGGACATCTCCAGGGTCCGGGGGATCGGCGTGGCCGTCATCGTCAGCGAGTCCACCCTGGCCCGGAACTGCTTGATCCGCTCCTTGTGGGAGACCCCGAACCGCTGCTCCTCGTCGACCACCAGGAGCCCGAGGTCTTCGAACCGGACGTCATGGGACAGCAGCCTGTGGGTGCCGATCACCACGTCGACCTTGCCGGCGGCGAGGTCGGCGACGATCCGGTCCTGCTCCGCGGGCGGGACGAAACGGGAGAGCATGGCCACCTTCACCGGGAACGGCGCGAAGCGCTCCGAGAACGTGACGAAGTGCTGCTCGGCGAGGAGCGTGGTGGGGACCAGGACGGCCACCTGCTTCCCGTCCATCACCGCCTTGAACGCGGCCCGCACGGCGATCTCGGTCTTGCCGAACCCCACGTCGCCGCAGACGAGCCGGTCCATCGGCGTGGGGGCCTCCATGTCCCGCTTGACGTCGACTATCGCGGCGAACTGGTCGCGGGTCTCCTCGAACGGGAAGGCCCCCTCCAGCTCGCGCTGCCACGGCGTGTCGGGGGAGAACGGGTGGCCGGGGACGCTCATGCGAACGGAGTAGAGGCGGACCAGCTCGCCGGCCATGTCCCGGACGGCGCGCTTCACCCTCGACGTCTGCTTGGACCACTCGGCGGACCCGAGCCGGTTGAGCCGGGGGGCCTCTCCCCCCAGGTACCTGGCCACGATGCCGACCTGGTCGGAGGGCACGTACAGCCTGTCGCCGGCCGCGTACTCGAGGAGCAGGTAGTCGCGCTCGGAGCCGCCCAGGGCCCGGCGGACCATCCCGGAGTAGCGGCCCACCCCGTGGACCCTGTGGACGGCGAAGTCGCCCGGGGAGAGCTCCAGGGCGATCGCGTCGGCCCGCCGGCGGGCGATCCGGGGGGCGTCGCGGGTGTGCCGGCGCCTGCCGAAGAGGTCCTCCTCGGTGGCCACGGCGAGCCGTCCCGGGTCGAAGACGAACCCCCCGCCCAGGGCGGCCACGGCCGCGGCCACCGGCCACCGGCCGTCCGAGACCGGGACCCCGCGCTCGACGGCGACCTCCCGGACCCGGGCCAGGCTCCCCGAGCCCTCGCCGGTGAGCAGGACCCGGTACCCGCGCTCGGCCAGCGCGGCCAGGCGCGCCACGAGCTCGGGCGCGTTGCCCGTGGCCGTTCCCCAGTCGGCCAGGCCGAGCTCGACCCCCTCGGCGAACTCCGAGAGGTGGAGCTCCGGCCGCCCTCCCAGGGCCTCGTCCAGCGGGAGGAGGACGGGAGGCCCGGGCCACCCGGTGGCCTCGGCCAGGGCCACGGCGTCGTCGTGGGCCTGCCGGGCCCGCTCCGCGGTCCTCCGGGCGGGGGTCAGGACCACCCAGGAACCCGCCGGCAGGAGGTCGGGGAGCCGGACCAGGCGGTCGTGGACCAGCCCGGCCAGCCCCTCCATCCCCTCGAAGGCCACGCCGTCCCCCACCCGGGCCAGCCCGTCCCGGTACCGGCCCTCCAGCCGGGGGGCCAGGGCTTCGGCCCGGGCCCGGAGCTCGGGGGTGGCCCCCAGCTCCCGGACCGGAGCGACCTCGACCCGACCCGCCGGGTCCGTCCCCAGCTGGGTGGAGGGCGAGAACTCCCTGAGCGACTCCACCTCGTCGCCCCAGTACTCGATGCGGACCGGCCGGCGGGCCGTCCCCGGGAACACGTCCACGATGCCGCCCCTGACGGCGAACTCCCCCCGGTGCTCGACGACGTCGGACCGCACGTAGCCCAGCCCGTCCAGCCGGTCGGCGAGCTCGTCCCGGGACAGGCGCGTCTCCCGGTCGACGACCAGGGGCTCGGCCGCTCCAAGCGTGGCCGGGAAGCCCTGGAGGACCGCCGCGGCCGGGGCCACGACGACGAACGCGCCGTGGGCCCCCCGGAGGCGCCGGGCCGCCTCGGCCCGCCTGGCGGCCACCTCCGGCGAGGGGTCGATCCCCTCGTAGGGCAGGGCCTCCCAGGCCGGGAAGGAAGCCGTGCGCGCGGGACCCAGGTACGCCTCGACCCCCAGGGCCAGCTCCTCGGCCTCGTGCGGGCCGGTCGAGACGGCCAGCACGGGGGCGTCCAGGGCCCTGGCCAGGGCGGCGACCACGG
>JACQTL010000167.1 GCA_016210805.1 Actinomycetota bacterium
TACGGCGGCCTGGACCACGTCCTGGCCTCCGGCCGCAAGGTGAACATCCTCGTGCTCGACACCGAGGTCTACTCGAACACCGGCGGGCAGGCCTCCAAGGCCACGCCTCGGGGAGCGGTGGCCAAGTTCGCGGCCCGGGGCAAGCCGACCGGGAAGAAGGACCTGGGGATGATGGCCATGGCATACGGCAACGTCTACGTCGCCACCGTGGCCGTCGGGGCGAACGACATGCAGACGGTGCGGGCGTTCACCGAGGCGGAGGCCTGGCCGGGCCCCTCGCTGATCATCGCCTACAGCACGTGCATCGCCCACGGGATCGACATGGCCACGTCGATGTCACACATGAAGGACGCCGTGAAGAGCGGCTACTGGCCGCTCTACCGCTTCGATCCCGCCGCCGAGGAACGCCCATTCCACCTGGACGGCAAGGCGCCGACGATGCCCCTGCGCGACTTCGCCATGGCCGAGGTCCGGTTCAACGTGCTCGCCCGAACCGACCCGGAGGGCTCGGACAGGATGATGGCCCTGGCCGAGGAGGACGTCGCGGAGCGCTGGAAGCTCTACGAGCAGCTGGCCGGAGTGGAGCGGAGCGCCCCGCAGCTCCCGGACGAGGATGGGGCCTGAGGCGTCCATGGCCGACCTCCGCACGAACTACCTGGGGATGGAGCTGGGGAGCCCGATCGTGGTCTCCGCCTCGCCGCTCTCGGGCCGCCTGGACACCCTGCTCCGCCTCCAGGAGGCGGGGGCCGGGGCCGTGGTGATGCAGTCCCTGTTCGAGGAGCAGATCGAACGGGAGGAGATCGGGCTCCACGAGCTGCTGGACGCGGGGGCGGAGAGCTTCCCGGAGGCCGCGAGCTACTTCCCGGCCCTGGACGACTACAACACCGGACCCCGGGCCCACCTCGAGTACCTCGAGGCGGTGAGCGCCGCCCTGGACGTCCCCGTGATCGGCAGCCTGAACGGTTCCTCGAGGGGGGGCTGGCTCCGCTACGCCCGGTCGATGGAGGAGGCCGGGGTGGCGGCCATCGAGCTGAACGTGTACTTCGTGGCGGCCGACCCCTCGCTCACGTCGGCGGAGGTCGAGCAGAGGTACCTGGACATCGTGTCCGCGGTCCGGGAGACCGTGGCCATCCCCGTCTCGGTGAAGGTGGGGCCCTACTTCAGCGCGATGGCCAACATGGCCCTTCGGCTGGTCGATGCGGGCGCCGACGGCCTGGTGCTCTTCAACCGGTTCCTGCACCCCGACATCGACCTGGAGGCCCTGGCCGCGGTGCCCACCCTCCAGCTCTCGCAGCCGGCCGAGCTCCGCCTCCCGCTGCGATGGATCGCGATCCTGCGGGGGCTCACCGACGCCTCCCTGGCCGCGACCACGGGGATCCACTCGGCGCCGGACGCGCTGAAGGCCCTCCTGGCCGGAGCAGACGTGGCCATGATGGCCTCCGCCCTCCTCCGCCACGGCCCCGACCACCTGGCCGCCATCCTCCGGGGGGTGGCGGAGTGGATGAGGGAGCACGAGTACGAGTCCGTCCGGCAGCTCGTGGGGAGCCTGTCGCGGGCGTCCGGTCCGGACCCCGCGGCCTTCGAGCGATCCCAGTACATGCGTGCGCTGACCGCCTACTCCGTCCGCATCCTGGGCTGAGCCGACCCTAGGATGGAGGTCGTGGAGGCGGCCCGACCCGAGCCCGACGTGCGTCCGGTCGACGTGGAGGTGGTCCGCGGGCTGCGCCGGCGGATCCTCCGCCCGTTCCAGCCCGCCGCGGCGAGCGCCTACCCCGGCGACGAGGCCCCCGAGGCCCTGCACCTCGCCGTCCGGGCCGAGGGGCGGGTGGTGGCCGTGGGCACGATCCTCCACCAGGCCCCCGAGGGGGAGGACGATCCGGCGGCCTGGCGGATCCGGGGGATGGCCACCGTCCCGGTCGCCCGGGGTGGCGGCTTGGGCCGCGCCGTGCTGGACCGGCTCCTGGAACACGCGGAGAGCCGGGACGGGCGGCTCGTTTGGTGCAACGCCCGGGTCCGGGCGGCCCCGTTCTACGAGCGGGCCGGGTTCTCCAGGCGGGGTGGCCTCCTCCACTTCCCGGGCATCGGGCCCCACTTCTTCATGTGGCGAGACCTCCCCCGCGACGGGCTGGGGAGCGAGGGTTAGGCGCGCCGGTGCACTCGGCCGAGGGTCCCCCTCGTGGGGCGGCCATCGACCCTGAGTCACGCGGTGGCCCGGGGGGAGACTTGGAGCAGGAGGTGAGCGCGATGACGCCGAGCCTGACGACCCCGGTCTTCCCCTTCCCCGCCTCGATCTGGACCCTGGTTGCCGTGGCCCTCCTCGTCCTGGTCGTGCTGGTTGCGATCTCGGCCACGCCACCGCCGGCGGGGGACCACCGGCGGGCCACCGGCCGCGGGCGGTTCCGCGGCCTGCACCCTCCCCGGACGGCCTGACCGGGGATGCCCGACGCGATCGGCGCGATGCGAGCCGGAACCGACCTCCACCAACCCATCCCCGATCCGAGCGCGGGGCTGACGCCGGAGGAGGCCGCCTCCCGGCTGGCCGAGCACGGGGCGAACGAGCTCCCTCCCCCCCGGAGGGAGCGGCTCCCCGCGCGCCTCCTCCGCCACCTCGGTGAGCCGATGTCGCTGCTGCTCATCGCGGCGGCGGCCGTCTCGTGGCTGGGCCTCGGGGAGCGGATCGACGCCATGGCCATCCTGGCCATCGTCGTGCTCAACGTGGCGATCGGGCTCGTCCAGGAGGGCAGGGCCGCGAGGGCCCTGGAGGCCCTGCGGGCCATGGAGTCCCCCACCGCCCGGGTCCGCCGGGGCGGCCATCTCGCCGTGGTCCCGGCCCGCGCGCTCGTCCCGGGCGACCTGGTCCTCCTCGCCGCCGGCGACAGGGTCCCGGCCGACCTCGAGGTCTCGGACGCCGACACGCTGGAGGTGGACGAGTCCCTGGAGACCGGCGAGTCGCTCCCGGTGGCCAAGGCGGCGCGGGGACGCCCGGGCGACGATGGCGAGCGGGCCTCCGTCCTCCTGTCCGGGACCCTGGTGACGCGGGGCCGGGCGGAGGGGCTGGTCACCGCCACCGGGCCCGGCACCGAGCTCGGCCTCATCGCCGGCGCCCTGGCCGAGCGCCAGCCCCCCACCCCCCTGCAGCTCGAGCTCCGCCGGCTGACCGGCCGGCTCGGGACGGTGGCCGTGGGCGTGGCGGTGGGGGTGTTCGGGCTGACGCTCATGCGGACGGCGGCCTCGGAGGGCGCCCTGGAGCGCTCGTTCCTGGCCGCAGTGGCCCTGGCCGTGGCCGCGGTCCCCGAGGGCCTAGCCACCGTGGTCAGCGTGGCCCTGGCCCTCGGCGTGAGGCGGATGGCCCGGAGCGGGGCCATCATCCGGAGGCTCCCGGCGGTCGAGACCCTCGGGTCCACCACCGCGCTGCTGTCGGACAAGACGGGCACGCTGACCGAGAACCGGATGCACCTCGAGACCGTGACCGTGGGGCTCGGCGACCCACTCCCCCCCGGCGCGGTCGAACCCGAGGCCCTGGACCGCATCGCCGAGGTCGCCGTGCTCTGCAACGACGCGAGCCTCGACCCGAGGAGCGGCGACCCCCTGGACCTCGCCCTGCTCGACGCCCTCGGTCGCCGGCTCCCCGAGATGCAGGGGCGCCACCCCCGGACGGCCGGGCTCCCCTTCGACTCGGCCCGCCGGCGCATGACCACGCTCCACGAGCACCCGGCCGGCCGGCGCCTGCTGGTCAAGGGTGCGCCGGAGGCCGTCCTGGAGCGCTGCGCCACGGTCGTCGACGGGCCCGGGGCGGAGCGCCCGCTGTCCCCCGAGGACCGGGCCCGGGTCCTGGGCATCGCCGCGGGGCTGGCCGCCCGGGGGATGCGCCTCCTGGCCCTGGCCGCGGCCACCCTGCCGGAGGCTCCCGCGGACCTGGAGGCCGCGGAGGACGGCCTGGCCCTGGTGGGGATGGTCGGGCTCCGCGACCCCGTCCGCCCGGAGGCCCCCGGGGCCGTGTCCGATTTCCGGCGGGCGGGGATCCACCTCCTGATGGTCACCGGGGACCATCCCGGCACCGCGGCGGCCATCGCCGAGGAGGTCGGGCTCCTGGCCCCGGGAGACCCCGTCCTCACGGGCGTGGCGCTCCGGGACCACGGCCTGCCGGAGGACCCGCTCACGGTCACCGTCTACGCCAGGGTGGACCCCGGCGAGAAGCTCGCCCTGGTGGAGACGCTCCGCGACCGCGGGCACGTCGTGGCGGTGACGGGCGACGGGGTCAACGACGCCCCGGCCCTCCGGCGGGCCGACATCGGGGTGGCCATGGGCCGCGGGGGGAGCGACGTGGCCCGGGAGGCCGCCGACATGGTGATCACCGACGACAACCTGGCCACGATCGCCACGGCGGTCCGGGAGGGCAGGGGGATCTACGACAACATCCGCAAGGTCGTCAACTACCTCGTCGCCGGCAACCTCTCGGAGATCGCCGTGGTGGTTGTGGCGCTCCTGCTGTTCCCGGCGCTGGGGATCCCCCTCCTCCCGCTCCAGCTGCTTTGGATAAACCTGCTCACCGACGGGCTCCCGGCGCTGGCCCTGGGGGTCGATCCCGCCGACCCGGGCCTCTTGTCCCGGCCTCCGCGGCGCCCGTCCGACCGGCTCCTGTCCCTCCGCCGGCTGGGAGTCCTGTCGGTCCGGGGCCTCCTGATCGCCGGGGCCTCGCTGGGGGCCCTGGTCGTGGCCCGGTTCGCCTGGAACGAGCCCTGGACGCACGCCCGCGGGGTGATGTTCACGGTGCTCGTGGTGGCCCACCTGCTCTACGCCTTCGCCGCGCGCCTGCCCAGCCGGGCCTTCCTGGAGAACCGGGCCCTGCTGGCGGCCGTGGGGATGGGGGTGCTCCTCCAGCTGGTCGCCGTGAGCTGGGGGCCGGCCCAGGCCCTCCTGGGAACCGCCCCCCTGTCGCCCAGGGAGTGGGCCCTGGTCGCCGTGGGAGGCGTCGCGCCGGTCGCCGTGATGCTGGCCCTGGGGCGGCCGGCGGTCAGCCCCGGGCCTCGGCCCGGCGGGCCCGTGCCCTCGCCTTGACGATCGTGCGCAGGGCGAGGAGCGCGACGACGGCCACGACCTGAGCGCCGAGGACGATCCGGCTGACGTCGACGGCCGGCTGCCAGGCCACCTCCCCGCCCCGGATCACGAAGGCGCCCACCGGCCGGGCCGTGAGGCCGAAGCCGGTGCCGGAGCCGCTGTTGCCCTCGGAGTCGCCGCCGTAGCCGCCGCCCCCTCCGCCGCCCACCTTGGCCGCGGGGATCACGGTCACGCCGTCCTTCTCGAAGGGGTCGCCGTACACCCGCTTCACGGTGATCGCGTCGCGGGCTCCCTCCAGGGTGCGGAGCACGTCCGCCGCTCGATCCATGGGTCCTCCTTCCCTCGAGGTTCGTTCGGGTTCACCCTTCCATGATGGCCGAACTCGGCGGGGAGGGTCCCCCGGGGGCCCCGCGCCGCGATCAGCGGTGGGCGTGGCGGACGACCAGCACCGAGCAGGGAGCCCGGCGGACGACCTGCTCGCTCACGCTTCCCAGGAGGAGGCGAGACACTCCGCCGAGTCCCCGGGAACCGACGACCAGGACGTCCGCCGAAGCTCCGGCGCACTCGCGCAGGAGCGCGGCCGCCGGATCGCCCGGCACCTCCACGGCCTCGGGTTCGAGCCCGGCCGCGCGAGCCACGAGCTCGGCCTCGGCCAGGGCTCCGGGGAGGGAGGGACGGGCGGCCGCCGCCGCGCCGCCGGGCCGATCCGGGCGGGCGTGGACCAGGCGGAGGCGAGCTCCGGTCGCGGAGGCCAGCGCGGCGGCCTCCCGGGCGGCCCGGATCGAGCCGTCGGAGCCGTCGATCCCGCACACGATCGACGTGGGGAACCCCGCCGTGCCCTCGGGGGCGGGGCGGGCCACGAGCACCGGGCACCGGGCCAGGCGGAGGGCCCGGAGGGCGACTCCGCCGAGCAGGTGGGGGCGCTCCGCGAAACCGGCGTCCGCCCCCACGCACAGCAGGTCGGCGAAGCGCTCCTCGGCCTCCCGGACGAGCATCGCCGGAGGATGGCCGACCAGCCACCGGACCTCCGCCTCGACGTCCTCCTTCCCGGCGATCCGCGACGCCTCGGCCAGGACCTGCTCGGCCCGGAGCCGTTGGTCTCGCCCGCCGATGCGGTCGATCGCCGAGGCCAGCCCCGGGTCGTGGACGAACACGACCTCGAGGGCGGCCCCGGTCGCCCGGGCCACCCTGGCACCCTGGCGGACGGCCTCCTCGGCCCGGGCCGAACCGTCGGTCCCGACCAGGACCCGCTGGAGGCCCCGGAGCGTCGCCCGGTAGGTCATGGGGTCCGCAGCGACCCGTCCCTGGGGTGCAGGGTCTCGGGAACGATGCCCCACGGCCCGGCCACCCAGGGCCGGGACTGGGTGTCGTCGATCTCGAAGGCCAGCCGTTCGTCGACCCCGACCACCCCGTCGACGGACATGACCAGCCGCACCAGCACCGCGATCAGGCTCCGCTGCTCGATCCGGCCCTCCAGGCTGACCACGCCTTCGCGGACGTCCACCCGGATCGAGCCGGGGTCGATCCACAGGGCGTGCTCGATCACGTCTCGCACCACCTCTTCGCGGATCTCCCCGTCCGGCCGGAGGAAGACGCGGAGCAGGTCGGCCCGGGAGGCGATCCCGATGACCCGCCGCTCCTCGTCGACCACCGGCAGCCGCTTCACCCGGCGGTCCGACATCGTCCTGGCCGCCTCGGCCAGCGTGGCCCGGGGGCCGATCGTGATCGCGGGCGCGCTCATCAGCTCACCGGCCGTCAACGCCTCGGCCTTGGCCCTGGCCACGCGGCGCCGGCGTCCCTCGAAGATGTGGTGTCCCTCCTCGGCCTGCTCGCCCTCCTTGGGCAGCAGGTCGGCCTCGGAGACGACCCCCACGATCCGCTCCGCGCCGTCCACGACCGGGAGGGCGCTCACCCGGTGCTCGTCCATCAGCCGGACGATCTCCTTGAACGGGGCGTCCTCGCCGACCACGACCACCTTCTCCGTCATCACGTCCTGCACTCGTCTGCTCATCGCTCGCTCCTTCCCCATCACCGGCTACCCGGCATCGAAGGCTCCCTCCCTCCCCTCACTCCACGATCAGGGCGGTGACCATGCCGAACATCCCGTGCGGACCCTCGGCGTGCGTGAGGATGTGGCAGTGGAAGGCCCAGGCCCCGGGCTCCGTGGCCTCCACGAGCACGTCGACGCGCTGCCCGGGAGCCACCAGGACCGTGTCCATCAGGTACGGGGAGTCGAGGAGGTGCCCGTCGAGCGCGATCACCTCCTGGGGCATGCCGTGCAGGTGCATCGGATGCACCTGGAGGCCCTCGTTCATGTAGCGGATCCGCACGACCTGGCCCCGCTCGGCGACGATGGGCTCGGTCGCCGGGAACGACTTCCCGTTCAGGGTGAACCCGAGAGGGCCGTCGTTCAGCACCATCGTGTAGTCGACGTCGGCCCCGGGGTCGTCCGGGTCCCGCACCACGAACGCCCCGAGCAGCCCCATGGGGACCTGGAAGGCCGCGTTGAAGTGGGAGTGGTACATGTTCGAGCCGGTGTTCCGGACGGTGAACTCGTAGGTGAAGCTCTCACCGGGCAGGATCGACGGCTGGTTCAGCCCGGGGACCCCGTCCATGTCGTTCGGGACGATCATCCCGTGCAGGTGCATCGCGGTCGGCTCTGGCAGCTCGTTCCGCAGGACGATCCTGACCCGATCGCCCAGCCGGGCCCTGAGCATCGGCCCGGGGACCATCCCGTTGTAGGCCCATGCCTCCACGGTGGTGGCCTGGTCCACCTGCCACCGGATCACGCTCGCGGTGAGCTCGAAGACCTTGGTCCCGTCCTGCAGGACCTCCGGCTTCAGGGGGCGGTTGCCCTTCCCCTCCGTGGGCGCGGGGAAGGCCGCCACGCCCGCCTCGTGCTCGGCGGCCATCTCCTCGGGGGTCATCTCCGGATCCTCCGCGGGCTGGCCGGCGCCGGCGCCCACCACGAGCACGCCCCGCATGCCCGCGTCGGCGTGGCCGGGGACCTCGCAGACGTACTCGTACTCGCCCGGCTCGAGGGCCGGGAGGGTGAGCTCGGCGGACCGGCCGCCGTCCAGCATCGGCGTGGCTCCCAGCTCTCCGAAGGAGAGGTTGTGGGGGATCCCCCCGGCGTTCCGGACCTCGATCACGATGGGCACCCCCGTCGGCGCCTCCAGCCGAACCGGGTCCACCGAGATGTCGGCCAGCGTGACCGTGAGGTGGACGGGCGCCCCCCCGGCGTCCTGAGCGCGAGGCGCCGCTCCCCCTCCGTCCGGGTCCAGCGGCCCGAGCCAGGCCAGGGCCAGGATCAGCAGGGCCGCGGCCAGGTGCGAAACGACCCTCTGGAGCCGTGACGTGCCTCTCACCTACCGAACCTCCTCCTCGACCGGTTCCTCCACCTCGGTCCGATCCACCACGTCGACCACGCCGTCGACGGCGGCCACGAGCCGCTCGAGGAGGCGCTTGACGTCGGCCCGGGGGACCCGCCCGGACAGCCCGACCACCCCCCTGTCCACCGACACGGACACCCGGCGCGGGGAGAGCCCGAGCGTGCGAACGAGCACGTCCAGCTCCACCTCCGCCCGGATCTCGCTGTCGGTGCGCAGGTGTCCGCGGAGGAGGTCCGAGCGGGACACGAACCCCACGACCCGGTCCCCCCGGAGCACCGGGGCACGCTTCACTCCCCGCCGTTCGAGCAGGCGGACCGCCTCCCTGAGACCCATCTCCTCACCGAGGAAGACCACGTCCGCCGACATCACGTCGGCCACCGTGCGCGGCTCCGGCCCGCCGTTCGGAGAGGGGGGCGGGCGCAGGTCCGAGAGCGAGACGACGCCGACCGGCCGGCCCCCGTCATCGAGGACCGGCATCCCGCCGATCCCCCGCTCCTGCAGGAGGCGGAGGGCGTCGGGAACGGTGGTGGTTGGGCCCACGCTCGACACGTGGACCGACATGACGTCTCGGACCTTCACGGCAACGCCTCGCTCTTCGTCTCGCGTCGAGCATCGCCCCGCTCGGCCGGCCGGTCAGGGGTCGAACGTCCCCCCGCGTGTGGGCCGCCCGGCACGGAGGCGCCGGCCGTGCATACCCGAGTGGTAGCTTTCGGCCGGACAGATGGACGGGTCAGCGATGGCTGATAGACAGCGGAAGCTCCTGGAGGCGGGGCTGGCCCTGTCCTCCGAGCTGTCGCTCCCCGCCGTCCTTCAGCGGATCGTGGAGCTCGCCGCCGAGATTGCCGACGCCCGGTACGGGGCCCTGGGCGTGATCGGGCCCGGCGGACGGATCGCCGA
>JACQTL010000172.1 GCA_016210805.1 Actinomycetota bacterium
CCCTCGCGGCGAGAGCGTCTCCCCGAGGAGGAGGAACCCGCCCAGCCCCGCGAAGGCGGGCTCCGAGGCCAGCACCACCGCGGTCCGGGTGGGGGACACGTAGCGCTGGGCCAGGGTCTGGACGTAGAAGCCCAGGGCCGACGACACCACCGCGCTGATCAGGACGGCGAACCACACGAAGCCGCCGGAGGGCACGACCACCCTCTCGGCGGCCAGGCTCCATCCCGTGGCCAGGGCGGCCGCCACCCACATCTGCACCGCGGTGAGCCCGGCCGGGGAGTGGACCGGCGAGAAGCGGCCCAGGACGACGATGTGGACGGCGAAGCTGGCCGCCGCCCCCAGCACGAGCGCGTCGCCGTAGCGGACCCCCAGACCCGAGGTCAGGGAGAGCAGGCCCAGGCCCGCGGTGGCCAGGACCACCCCGACCAGGGCCCCGGGCGCCGGGAGCCGCCGGAGGAGGAGCGCCGACAGGAGCGGCGTGATCACCACGAACAGGCCGGTCAGGAACCCGGCGTTGGTGGCTCCCGTGTACTGCAGGCCGATCGTCTGGAGGGAGTACCCGGCCAGCAGGGCCAGGCCGGCCAGGGCCCCGGCCCCCAGCCCACTCACGCCGAGCCCCCGGACCTGGGGCCAGGCGAACGCGGTGAGCAGCACGGCGGCGATCCCGAACCGGAGGGCCAGGAACTCGACGGGGGGGATCCGTTCGACGGCCTCCTTCACGACCGAGAAGGTGACCCCCCACACCGCGGCCACCCCCACCAGGCCGAGCAGCACCGCGCGCCTGACCGCCGGGGAGGCGTCGCGGAGGGGAGGGCCGGTCCTCACGCGTCGTAGATGGTGACGGTGTCGCCCTCCTGCACCGTGGTCCCGGCCGGGGGGTCCGTGTAGACGACCTCGCCGCCGTCCAGTCCGGGCAGGGTGACCACGTCCACCACCAGGCCCAGCCCCTCGAGGCGGGCTCGGGCGTCGGCCGTGGACTCCCCGATCACGTTGGGCATGTCGAACTCCCGGGGCCCGAGCGACACCACGACGGTGACTGGCTCGCCCTCGGCCAGCTCGGCGCCCTGCCCGGGATCCTGGGAGATCACCACGCCGCGGCCGACCTCGGTGGAGTGCTCCTCGACCTTGGTCACCCCCAGGCCGGCGGACAGGAGCACGGCCGAGGCCTCCTGGAAGGTGAGCCCGGTGACGTTCGGCACCGTGATGGGCTCGGGCCCCAGGCTCACCACGATGTCCACCTCGCTGCCGAACGGGATCGAGGTGCCCGCGCTGGGGTTCTGGTCGATCACCTTCCCGGGGGGGATCCGGTCGCTGTACGCCTCCCGGACCTCGCCGAGCTCGAGGTCCTCGGCCCGGAGGGTCCGGGCCGCCTGCTTGGCGTTCTTGCCCGACAGGGAGGGGACAACGATGAGCGGCGGCCCCTTGGACGGGCGGAGGATCACGGTCGACCGCAGCCTGGCCTCCTCGCCCCCCGCCACGCTCTGGCGGGCCACCGCGCCGTCCGCGTACTCCGTCGAGAACACCGAGGTCCCGATCTCGGCCCGGAACCCGGCGCCCTCGAGCGTGGCCCGGGCCTCGGTCACCGACATGCCCAGCACGTTGGGGACGGTGCCGTAGTGGGGGACCAGGTAGGTCCACCCCGCCCACCCCCCGCCGGCCAGCACGGCCAGCACGAGGAGGACCACCAGGAACCGGCGCCGGCGGCGCTTCCGCCGGGCCCGGGGGGCGAGCATCCGGGGGATCGTCACGGTCGCCGCCCGGTCGTCCGGGAGCTCGTCGGGCTCCGGCAGCCGGGCGATCACCTCGGGGAGCGGGTTGGCCGGGGGGACGTGGCCCCCGGCCACCAGGAGCTCCTTCCGCATCTCCGCGGCGGTCGCCGGGCGGCGGTCCCGGTCCTTCTCGGTCGCGTGGAGGACCACCCTGTCGAGCTCCGGGGGGACCGAGACCACGAGCTTCGAGGGCGGGGGGACCCGGTCGGACAGGTGCTTGTAGGCGATGGCCAGCG
>JACQTL010000018.1 GCA_016210805.1 Actinomycetota bacterium
GCTGGGGTACGAGGGGGAGGCCGCCCTGGAGCACCTCCTGGGGGTGGTCCTGGCCAACCTGGTCGACCAGGAGGGGGTCAGGCCGCGGGACATAGTGGTCCTCACCCCCTCCCGCCGCGAGAAGAGCGCCCTGCGGACGCGGGGGACGGCCGGGCGCTTCGTGCTCTCGGAGGAGCCGGGGGAGGGCGAGATCCTCGCCGCCACGATCCACTCCTTCAAGGGACTCGAGAGCAAGGTCGTGGTGCTGGCCGAGATCGGGGAACGGCACGACGAGGACCTCGAGCAGTACCTCTACGTGGGGGCTTCCCGGGCCCGGGCCGGCCTGATCGTGCTGGCCGCGGAGCCGGTGGCCGCCAGGCTCCGCGAGATGACCGGGGCCTCGGGCCCCTGAGCGCCGCCGGGGCCGCCGGACGAGGTTCAAGCCCCGGCCTCCCTTGCCGAGAAACAATGGGTATGGACGAACTCGAGCGAGAGACGAACGAGGACGGCTCGGCGGAGCTCGGGACTGAGCTCGAAGGCCTCCCCCCCGAGCATGAGCTGGAGCCTCCGACCGACACCCACGACCTTCCCGTGATCTGGTCGGCCCGGCCCCTGGGCGCGGTGCCGCCCCCCGAGCCCGCTCGGGTGGAGGAGCCGCCCCCCGAGCCTCCTCCGGCCCAGGACCCCCTGGGCCCGGATCCCTCTTCCACATGGGGGCTCTCGGTCCCCCCGGCTCCCGCTGCGAATGACGGGGTCTTGGCGGGGGTGTGGTCCGACGCCCCGGGCGGCTCGCGTCCCCCGGGTGACCCCTCTCCCCCCGAGGTCACGGGGGCGGACCGGTCCTTCGGGGACCCCCCCGGGGGCCCCGGTCACGGACCGGAGCCCGCGCCGATCCACTCGTCCGTGGCCGTTGACCCGGGCCCCCGGCCGGAGCCGTCCGACGCGGCCGACGAGATCGCCGCGCGGATAGAGGCGGAACCCCAGCCGCCCGCACCCCCGGCCCTCCCGGACTCCTGGGCGGCCTCGTCGCGCGGGTTCAGGGCGGCGGGCCGGAGCCGGGGCGGCCGGCTGGCCCTGGCGCTAGTGCTGGTCGCCTCGCTCGCCGGCGGGGCCTACGTGCTCCTGAACCGCGGCTCGGCCGGCGGGGTGGCCATGGCCATGTCGTTCGAGGAGGGGCAGCGCCTGGGCTACCGGATGGTGCTCGACGCCGACCTCGACGTGAGCGCGGGGACGGAGAGCGAGAGCCTCCGGATGTCGATGAGGCAGGACATGAGCATGGAGGTCCTCGGGGTCGACGCCGAGGGCATCGCCACCATCCGGGTGCGGCTCGACAACGCGGAGATCTCGACGGGAGGCCTTCCCCTCCCGCCGACCGAGGTGCCTGACGAGGTCGAGGTGGAGCTCCGCATCGCCCCGGACGGCCGGGTGCTGGAGAGCCAGGGGCTCACGCTGGCCTCGGGCGGCGGCGGCCTCGCCTCGTTCCCGGGAACCGATCAGTTCTCGCCACTGCTCCCGGACACCCCTGTCAGCCCGGGGGACTCGTGGAGCGAGGACTTCGACCAGGAGATCCCGTACTTCGACCAGGCCCTCCACTTCTCGGTGCAGAGCTCCTACCTCCGCGACGAGGAGGTGGATGGGGTGATGGCGGCGGTCATCCAGAGCCACCTCACCGTGCCCATGGACTTCGAGCTGGACGTCCGCGAGCTGCTCGAGGGGCTCGGGGGCGACACGTCGGCCATCCCTCCGGGGACCGACCCGGTCTTTCGCTACGAGGGCACGATGGAGGCCGACGACACGAGCTGGTTCGACGTCGAGGCCGGCCGGGTGCTGAAGTCGTTCCTCTCCGCCGACCTCGACATCACCGTGTCGATGGACGGGCTGCCGGCGTCGGCCGGCGGGTTCGGCGAGGCCCGGATCACCGGCACGATGACCGTGAACATCCTCCCTCTCGACTGATCGAACCGCGGGGCCGTGGGGCTGCGCGGCCATCTTTGGGCGACGCCCGTCTTTCGCGCGAGCCTCTCGTCGGGCTGCGATATCGTGGGAGAGGTGCGCCCGCTGGGGCGCGAGCGGAGGCGGGCGATGCCCCAGAACATCGTCGAGAAGGTGATCGGCGAGCACCTGGTCTCCGGCCGGATGGAGCCGGGGGAGGCCATCGCCTACCGGATCGACCAGGTCCTCCTCCAGGACGCCACGGGGACGATGGCCTGGATGGAGTTCGAGCAGCTCGGCATGGACCGGGTCCAGGTCCCCCGGGTGGTCCAGTACGTGGACCACAACATGATCCAGCTCGACCACAAGAACCCGGACGACCACTTCTTCCTCCAGACCTGCGCGGCCCGGTACGGGGCCTGGTTCTCGCGCCCGGGGAACGGCATCTCGCACTACGTGCACCTCGAGCGGTTCGACGTCCCGTGGGCCACGCTGGTCGGCTCGGACTCCCACACGACCACGGCCGGCGCGATGGGGATGTTCGCGCTGGGCATCGGGGGCATGGACGCCGCCGTGGCCATGGCCGGCCACCCGTTCGAGCTCTCCTAC
>JACQTL010000191.1 GCA_016210805.1 Actinomycetota bacterium
CCGGCCAGCACCCCCACCAGGGCCGGCGCGGCGGTGGACCCGGCGATGGTCGTCGCCCGGAAGAAGGCCCCCACCCGCCCCCGGGTCCTCACGGGGAAGGACTCCGTGGAGAACGCCGCGACGCAGGGGGTGGCCCCGGTGATCGCGAAGATGACCAGGCCCAGGCCGAGCACGCGGGCCGCCGTCGCTTCGGACGTGAAGGCTGCGAAGCCGGAGACCGCGCAGGCCGCCAGGAACAGGGCCGCGGTCGGCCTGCGTCCCCACCGGTCCATCAGCCGCCCGGCCACGAAGAAACCCGTCACCCCCAGGGCCCAGACCCCGAAGTAGGGAGGCCTGAGGTCTTCGAGCGTCCACCCCCACTCGTCGAAGACCAGCAGGGAGGAGAGCGCGGTCACCCCCGTCGCGTAGGTCGCGAAGGTGGCCGACAGGATCGCGGAGCCGGCCAGCCACCGGCCCCGGACGTCCCGGAGCCGGGCCCGGGGGAGCCCCGACCGGGGAGCCGTCTCCGGGAGGTGCCGCCGGGCCCAGGCCACCAGGGCGAGCGGCAGGATCCCGGCCAGGTAGAGCACCCGCCAGCTCGCATCGAGGGCCATCACCGCCAGGAACCCGGCCCCCGCCGCGGCCCGCCCCAGGGCGTCCATGGAGGCCAGGGTCCCCAGGGCCCGGCCCCGGTGGGCGGCCCGGGCCGTCTCCACGAGCACGATCGTGGCCAGCGCGTACTCGGCGGACAGGAACACCCGGGCCACGAACTGGTAGGCCGCGAAGTCCAGGACCCCTCGGGAGAACGCCGTGGCGAACGTGGCCGTGGTGTAGCCCACGATCGTCGCCGTGAGCACCGGACGCCGCCCCCACCGGTCGGCCATGGGGAGGATGGCCAGGACCCCGAACGACCCGGCCAGGACGGCCGACGCCAGGACCCCCGACTCCCCCACCGTGAGCCCGAGGTCCCGGCGGATCAGGGGGAGGGCCAGGGCCAGGACGAAGACGTCGTAGCCCTCGAAGAACGTGGCCGGGGCGAGCAGGAGGAGCGGGCGGCGGGGCGGCCGGGCCTTCCCCGGCTCAGGCACCCGGCTCGACGAGGACCTTCACGCCGCCGGTCCCCGCCACCTGGTCGTGGAAGGCCTGCTCGGTGCCGTCGAGCGGCACCGTCTTCGTGATGATCCGGGCCGTCTCCGGGCGCCGGGCCAGGATCTCGAGGGCGCCGGCCATCGAGTCCATGGTCGGCCCCGAGATGGACAGGGCCCGCTGCTCCTTCACCGACATGACCGCCGGGATGAAGAACGCCGGCTCGAACGGGATGCCCAGGAGCACGACGGTCCCCATGTGGCCGCAGGTGTTCAGGCAGGCCTGCCAGCCTCCCGGGGCCCCCGAGCACTCGAAGGCGAAGCGGGGACCGTGGAGGTCAACGGCCAGGAGCTTCCAGAAGGGGTCCTCCCGGTCGGCGTCGAAGGTGAGCTCGGCGCCGAGCTCCTCGGCCAGCCGCCGGCGGTCCTCCCGGATGTCGGCCCCCACGACCCGGGCTCCCAGGTCCACCAGGGCGGTGAGCACGAGGAGCCCGATCGACCCCAGCCCCAGGACGAAGCACAGGTCCCCCCGCTCCACGCCCGCCTCCCGGACGCCCCGGAGGGCCACGCCCAGGGGCTCGGCCAGCGATGCCGTCCGGTCGTCCATCTCGTCGGGGATGGGCACGAGGTAGTCGGCCACCGCGTCCATCGACTCCGCGTAGGCCCCCCACCCGAACACGGGGTTCAGGCAGTACCGCGGGTGGCCCTCCAGGCACCACAGGCACTGCCCGCAGCCCCGGGCCGGCCAGGCCGTGACCCTGGTTCCCGGGGCCCACCGTCCGGTGCTGTCGCGCTCCACGACCGCGGAGAGCTCGTGGCCCATGATCCGGTCCGGCGCCGAGAGGATCCCGGACTTGAACAGGGAGACGTCGGAGCCGCAGATCCCGCAGTACCGGATGGACAGCCGCGCGTCCCCCGGAGCCGGCTCCGGGGGCATCTCGGTCTCGCGGACCTCCATGCGGCCGGCGCCGGTGAAGAACGCTGCGCGCATGGGGCGCATCCTAGGGCCCGGGGCCCACGGGTTTCCAGGACCCGTTCGGGCGACCCCCATCGGACCGGACCGCCCGCTCGACCCGGGAGGCCGCCGGGCCGTAACCTTCGCCCCGTGGGCAAGAGCGAGCTGGGTGGCGTCCTGGCCGCCCGGGCCCTCCGGGAGGAGGGCGTGGAGGCCGTCTTCGCGCTACCCGGCGGCCACAACCTTCCCCTGTTCGAGGGGGCCCGGCTGACCGGCCTTCGCCTCGTGGACTCCCGCCACGAGGAGAACGCCGTGATGATGGCGGAGGGCTACGCCCTGGCCTCCGGACGGGTGGGCGTGGCGAGCGTCACGGCCGGTCCAGGGCTCACCAACGCCCTGCCCGGGATCGCCGAGGCCCACCAGGCCGGGGTCCCGGTCGTGGTGATCTCGGGGCGCACCGGCCTGGCCCAGCGGGGCCGGGAGGCGGTGCAGGACCTCGACCAGATGTCCATCGTGGCCCCGGTGACCAAGTGGCGGGACCAGTGCCTCCAGCCCGAGCGGATCCCCGCGTACGTCCGGGACGCCGTCCACCAGGCCCACACGGGCGCGCCGGGCGTGGCCTACCTGGAGATCCCCCAGGACGTGTTCGGGATGAGCGCCGCGCCGCTCGAGCGGCCCTGGCCGGCCGGGCATCCGGACGCCCGGGGGACCGCCGTGGCCGGCGAAGTCGCGCGCGCGGTGGAGGTCCTGGCCGGGGCCTCCCGTCCGGTGGTCCTGGCCGGCTCGGGCGCGTTCTTCTCGGGGGCGGGTCCGGCCCTGTCCGCCTTCGTGGAGCGCACGGGGATCCCGGTGACCACCACCTCGGCCGCCCGGGGCCTGCTGGACGACGACCACCCCCGGTGCCTGGGCGGGCTGGTCCACGGGGGCATCGCCCTGGCCTCCTCCGACGCCGTGCTGGTGCTCGGGTCCCGGTTCAACGCGAACCTCCTGTGGGGCGGGGCGCCGCTGTTCCCGCCGGAGGGCCGGGTCGTCCAGGTCGACGTGCGACCGGAGAACCTGGGGGGCGAGCGGAGGCCGGACGTGGGCCTCGTGGGGGACGTCGCCGCCGTGCTCGACTCCCTGACCGGGGCCTGGACCGCGGATGCGGGGCGCTTCGACGGGTGGGCCGACCAGGCCCGGGGCGGCGCGGCGATCTCGCTGGAGTCGTGGGAGGCCCAGTGCGAGCGGCCCGCCGAGGACATACACCCCGGCTGGCTGGCCCGGGAGTGCGCCCGGTTCGCCGCGGAGGCCTGGGGGGACGCGTACACGACCGTCTCCGACGGGGGGGACAGCGTGCTGTGGGGCGTGGCCTTCTTCAGGGCCCGGGGCCCGGGCCGGTGCCTGTACATCGGGTCGGCCCTCGGGACCCTGGGGATCGGGCTCCCGTTCGGGATCGGGGCCCGGGTGGCCCGAGAGGAGCCCGTCCTCGTGTTCACGGGGGACGGGGCCTTCGGCCTGTCGGCGATGGAGCTCGACACGGCGGCCCGGCACCGGCTCCCCATCGTCACGGTGGTCGTGAACAACGGAGGGTGGGGCGACGTCCGCCACGAGCAGCGGGCCTTCTACGGCCACGAGGCCGACACCGGGGCCGTGCTCTCCGAGATGCGCTACGACCTCCTGGCCGAGGCCGTCGGCGGGCACGGCGAGGTCGTGAAGTCCCCCGAGGAGCTCCGCCCGGCCCTGGACCGCGCAGCCGCGTTCGACGGGCCCAGCGTGGTGAACGTCCACACCGACCCCGAGGTCATGAGCGACCTGATGAAGAACCTCGGCGGCCTCGGCGTGATGTGAGGGCGGAGCCGGTCGGTCCGGCACCTACGCGGGCTCGGTGAGCCTCGGCTCCCGGGAGTTCGGGCGGGTGGCCCGGCCCTCCAGGTACCCCCGGGCCACCAGCGTGATGAACTGGTAAACGGCGTCCTCGCGGCGGGAGAGCGGGCCGGGATGGTAGCCGGCCGAGGAGACGCCTCGCTGGACCTGCTCGCAGGCGTGCCAGTCCTCCCGGTTCGTCACGTCCCAGAACTCCACGGCATAGGCCGGGTCGAACCCCTCCCGCTCCACGGCCTCGGGGGGGAAGAGCCACTGGCACTCGATCCGGCTCCGGTCCGGGGCCAGGGGCTCGATCCGGTGAGTGAGCACGTAGTCGGGGTGCGGGCTGATCAGGAGGTTGGGGAACAGGCCGAGGTAGAGGACCTGCCGGCGGGCGGCCTCGTCGAGCCCCCGTAGCATCACCCCGCGGCTCTCCCCGGTGAGGGACATCGTCTGCGCGTGGTCCATGAGGTCCATCGTCCCGCCGACCCAGGTCCCGTCGGGATCGAGGTTCACGCCGCTCTCCGGAGGGGTCACCCGGCAGAGCTCGGGGTGGATGTTCGAGCAGTGGTAGCACTCGTGGTAGTTCTCCGTGACGATCTTCCAGTTCGCGGCGACCTCGTACCCGTGCCGGGCCGCGACGACCAGCCGCTCGGGCTCGTGGCCCGCGATCAGGGCGTCCATGTTCCCGAGGTGGTCCTCGAGGGGCGGCGCGTCTCCGGAGGCGTTCGCGAAGACCCAGCCCCGCCACTCCGCCACCCGGAGGGAGACCAGCGGGAACTCCGAGCGGTCGAACCCGGGCACCGTGTGGAACCCCGGCGCGCCGCGGAGCGAGCCGTCCAGGTCGTAGACCCACGCGTGGTAGGGGCACTGGATCACCTTCGCCGAGCGGGACTGGCCGGGCTCCATCAGGGCGTGCCCCCGGTGGCGGCAGACGTCGAAGAACCCGTGGATCCTTCCCTCGGCGTCCCGCGTGAGGAGGACGGTCTCCGTGCCGGCCGTGACGGCGCGCTGGTCGCCGGGGGCGGGCACGACGTCGTCGGCCCGGCCCAGGGCCACCCAGCTCCCGCCGAAGAAGTGGGCCCGCTCCCAGGCCAGGACCCCGTCCGAGGTGTAGGCCTCGCCCGGCAGCGTGCGGCTCTCCCCGAAGGGCAGGAGTGCCCGCTCCAGGACGGCCCGGTCGATCGGCGCCGCCGTTCGCTCCATGCGAACCATGGTAGCCGACCCCCCTGACCGGACGACCCGGCGGCGATCAGCCGGAGACGCGGACGGAGAGGATCGGGGGGAGGTGCTCGATCACCGTCCGCCAGGTCTCGCCGCCGTCGGCGGAGCCGTAGACCTCGCCGGACTCCGCGCCGAAGTACAGGCCCAGGGGCTCCCCGCCGTCGTGGGCGAAGGCCTGGCGGAGGACCGTGTGCCAGGCATCCTCCTGGGGGAGCCCGTCCGAGAGCGCCCGCCACGACTCGCCGGCGTCGGCGGTCTCGTACACGCGGAGCTTCCCCTCCGGCGGGGTCCGGTCGAGGTCGGCCACCAGCGGGATCACGAAGGCCCGGTCGGTGCGGTGAGGGTCGACCACCATGGGGAACCCGAAGTCCGACGGCAGCCCGCGGGCCTCCCCCCCGATGTCCAGCCACGTCTCCCCCGCGTCGTCCGAGCGGTACACCCCGTTGTGGAACTGCAGGAACATCCGCTCTGGCCGGGTGGGGACCCGGCGCAGGTTGTGGACGCAGTGGTCCATCGTGTCGGCCCGGGCCTCCTCGGGGAGGTACCGGGGGACGATCCCCTCCACCCGGCGGCGCCAGGTCTCGCCGCCGTCGTCGGAGTGCCAGACACCCACCGCCGAGATCGCGATCGACAGCCGGGCGGGGTCGCCGGGCCACGGGGCGATCGAGTGCAGGCACAGGCCTCCGGCCCCGCCCTCCCATCGGGCGCGCGTGGGGTCGTCCCACAGGCCCCGGTTCAGCGACCAGGTCCGGCCGCCGTCGTCGCTCCGGAACAGGGCCGCCGGGGCCACGCCGGCCCACATCACGCCGTCCTCCTCGCCGGGGTGGATCACCCAGATCCTCTTCACGGTGGCGCCCGCGTCCTCCGGGAACGCCGGGCCGTCGCTCTGCTCCCATTCGCCGGTCGGATCGGAGGCGTGCCAGACCCGGGGGCCGAAGTGCCCGCTGGTCACCGAGGCGTGGCAGGTCCCGGTGCGCGGGTCGCGGATCGCGTACTCGACGTCCACGCCCTCGAACCGCCGGGCGGTCACCTCCATCGGCCCGCCGCGTTCGCCGCGGAGCACGAACAGTCCCTTGTGCGTTCCGACCAGGAGCTCTGCGCCGTCGCCCATCAGATCCCTCCAGAGATCGCCGGGAGGACGTGGACGCGGTCCTCCGACCGGACCGCGTCGTCCAGCCCCGCCACGTCGCCGTTCACGAAGACCTTCACGTGCTCGCGGATCGCGCCCTGCTCGTCGAGGATCCATCCCTGGAGCCGGGGGTGCTCGCGCTCCAGCCGGCCGATCACCTGCCCCACCGTCTGCCCCTCGACGTCGATCCGGCCGCTGCCGCCGGCCAGGTCGCGGAGAGGTGGACGGAGCGTCACCACGGCCATCGACCAGATGATATGCGCCGGTGAGCCGCCACGGCCTCGGCTCGACCGCCCCGTCGACGGTCGCGGACCCCGACCACGGTGCGGGCGGAGGAAGCGGCCGCCCCCACGGCGACACGACCCGGCCCGTGGTGAGGGGCTACCCGCCGTGCTCCGGGTCGGGCTCGCGGCCGGGCCAGCGTGGAAGGCCGCCCAGGGCCATCCCGTCCGTGAGGAGCACCACGGCCAGCAGGAGGAGGGACTGCTGGTACGTGGTACCGAGCAGGAACCCGGCGGGAGGCAGCAGGAGCAACCCCACGGCATGCCAGGGCCTGCTCCTTGCCCACCCGGCGGCGGCAGCGGCCCAGGCCCATGCAGCGCCCGCGTAGATCCAGAGGGGCAGGTACAGGCGCAGGCCTGCGGTCCACAGGACGAGGATCCCGGTGATGGCCCCGCTGGCCGACCACAGCCCGACCACGGCGGCCGGCACGGGCGCGGTCCAGGCCACCGGCCCCCACCGGAACCCCTCCCGGGCCACCCATGTGGCCAACACGAGGAACCCGGCGGCCACGACCATCGCCTCTCCGGCCAGCTCGGCGAAGGTGCCGCCGGGCAGCGGTCCGGGCCCCACGGACCCCGCATCGGCGGCCAGGCCCGCGTAGGAGGAGAGCAGCGCGGCGGCGACGACACCACCGACGGCCAGCCGCTCCAACAGGCGATCCCGGCGGGCCACATGCGGCCAGGCGACCGAGGCCACGGCCAGCGCGAAGAGCAACCGCACGACGGGGGCCTGGTACTGGCCCTGGAAAAGGGTGGCGACCGCGGAGCCCGCCACGAAGCCGCCCACCCCCGCGGCCAAGGCGATGCGCCCACGCCGGATCGCCGTGACCACCAACCCCACGAGGGCCAGCACCGCCACGACGGAGGCGAGGTTCAGCGCGAAGGACCCGAGCGTGGTCGCCGCCGCATACACCGTGCGGAAGGGCCCCTCCTTCGGGATGAAGATCCCGACCCGGTAGAACGTCCGGACCAGCAACAACTCCGTGATGGCGATCGCGGGGAGGATCGCCAGCAGGGCGCCGAGGGGGGTCCACCGGGCTCGCGAGCGACCCGCGGCGACCGCCCGGGGGGTTGCCGGCGCCCGCTCCTCGACGATCATCGGTCCCGCCTGGTCCGGGGGATCATCAGCCATGCCGCCGCCAACCAGAGGACGAAGAACACCACGAAGGGCGCGGGCCAGTGCGGGAAGGACGACCCCCGAGGCATGTCCTGCAGGGACAGCTGGAGGGTCACGAAGCTGGAGACCGACTTCACACCGTCGCGCTCATGGACCCCGCCGTCCCACACGGCGAAGGCCATGTCGGTGAGGTCGGGTACCCCGAACTCGGGGTTGCCCTCCCGGCCCACCGATAGAGGTCGGGAGAACACCACCCGCCATCGGCCGGCTCGCCAGGCCCCGATCCCGCTGACGATGGGTTCGGGGTCGGGGGTGAGGGTGCCGAATCCCCCGGCCACCAGGTTGTCCACGGCGGAGGTCCGGTCCACCTCCGACAGGGGATTCCCCACGTAGCGACCCGGGTAGAACACCTCCTCTTCGCGGAACGGATACAGGTCGACCGAGGCCCCCGGGTACCGGTCCTCGATCCCCTGCGGTCCCCGGCGGACGAGCAGCTGAGAGGCCGCCCGCCACTGCCAGATGTTCACCGTGGCCTGGGGGTCGCCCATGCAGAGCGCCGGGATGCGCAGGCTGCCGTCGCCGGGGAATTGCACGGCCACCGCGTCCGTGAAGTCCTGCACCGCGCCCACCGAGCGGTCCGGCGCCGGGTCGTCCCATTCCACCGCTATGTAGACGTTCCGGTCGTCGTGCACCGCCCTGGCCTGGAGGGTCCACCGCCGCCCGCCCTTGGGCGGCGTGACCTGCTGAGCCGAGAGCGGCACCTCCACCGGGACGATCTCCTCCCAGAATGGGTCGTAGGGGTCCTCCGCCGGCACCGACCCGGCCGGGACGGCCTGCGCCACCACCCTGGCGCCCTGCGAGGCCCCCAAGCGGGTCCCGCTCAGGCTCAGGGCTACGGCCAGCCCCAGAGCGAGGCCCACGGCCGCGCCGACCCTGACCCGTTCGCTCAAGGGTCCGGCTCGCACAGCGCCACCCCTTCCGCATCCCCGAGGCCGGAGGGCTCGGGAAGCACCTCGTGAGGGACGAGGCCGAACCGGCCGGCCTCGCTCTCGAGGAACACCCGGGTCAGCCGGGCCGCCGCCCCGTACGGCCGAGCCGCCACGGCCTCCACCCGGCTGGCGAAACCGCCGAGCCAGCGCCCCAGGTGGTCCGCCAGGAACGCCCCCTGCGCGCTCCGGCACACCTCCGCGTGCTCGGTCTCGGCGCGGGCCTCCGCCCACGCCTCCTTGTACGAGGCCATGTGCATGAACTCGAGCTCGAGGGTCACGTGGTCGGTGCGCTCCCTGGCCGCCTGGAGCCCGAAGGCCCGGTAGAACCCCGCCAGGTCGGCCAGGTCGCGGCTCTGGCGGAAAACCTCACCCGCCGAGTAGTCGGTCTCGTAGGGAGGGCAGTCCACCGAGTGCACGTGCGAGAAGGCGTCGCGATACGCGGCCTCGAGACGGTGCGTCGGGATCCCGCGGAAGCTCGCGGCCACGGACTCCACGCCTTCCCGCACAGCGTGATCCAGGCGGCCGGACACCGCCCGGGCCAGCGGGATGTCCTGCCGCCTGAGGCGCCGGACCGCCTCGACCGTGGGATAGGCATAGGCCTGGGAGAGCAGGCGGTACACCGCGCTCCGGGCGACGGCCTCGTCGGCCCGCTCCCTCGAGCCCACCGTCCCCGCCGTCGCCATCGCCTTCCCCTAGATCGAGTTCAGGTACCGGGCCGGCCGCCGCACGAAGGGCTCCACCACCGAGAGCCGGACCACCTCGTCCCCCCACCGGTCGTGGCCGATCACCGTGTCGTCGTACAGCCGGATGCGCCTGCCGGCCACGACCACGTCCTGGACCTTCGGGCCCTTCTCGATGCTGAAGCTGAAGATGATCCGCTGGGTGGCTCGGAACAGCTGGAGCACGGCGAGCAGCTCTCGCGACGGGTGGGTGTATCGCTCGATGGCCTCGTCCACGCCGGGGCCGAACATCTGCCGCAGGTAGGGCCGGGGCACCCATCGGGGCGGGATGTAGTAGCCGTTGGGCTCGGTGCCGAACTGCGGGTACAGCGGGAGGGCGACCTTGGCCTCGCGCACCAGGTAGTAGAGCGGGTTGTCGGGGTCCTTCTTCCAGTCGCCGTCCTCGATCTCGACCAGGCCCTGCATGCGGATCTTGCCGACGCACGAGGCCATGCAGCGCGTCTCCATCGGCGCGCCGTCCGAGAGCGGGTCCTTGCCCTCGATGCGCGGGTAGCAGCCGATGCACTTCTCGGTCACGCGCGTGGTGGTGCGGTACATGGGCTTCTTGTACG
>JACQTL010000174.1 GCA_016210805.1 Actinomycetota bacterium
GTCATGGACCTGGCCGTCTCGACCGGGGCTCCGGTGATCGGGATCAACGACTCCGGGGGCGCGCGGATCCAGGAGGGCGCCTCGTCGCTGGCCGGCTACGGGTACATCTTCGACCGGAACGTGCGGGCCAGCGGGGTGGTCCCCCAGATCTCGGTGATCATGGGGCCGTGCGCCGGCGGCGCGGTGTACTCCCCCGCGGTCACCGACTTCATCTACATGGTCAAGGAGACCTCCCACATGTTCATAACCGGTCCCGACGTCATCAAGACGGTGACCGGCGAGGACGTGACGTTCGAGCAGCTCGGGGGGGCCATGACCCACGCCTCGCGGTCGGGCGTGGCCTCGTTCGTGGCCGAGGACGAGGAGGACTGCCTGGCCCAGGTCCGCTACCTGCTGTCGTTCCTCCCCGCCAACAACCTCGAGGACCCGCCCTCGTTCGCCCCCACCGACGACCCGCTCCGCACGTGCGACGAGCTCACCCATCTCGTCCCCGACTCGCCCCGGGCCCCCTACGACATGAAGGAGGTCATCCGGGCCGTCATGGACGACGGCGAGTTCTACGAGGTCTTCCCGTTCTGGGCGATGAACATCGTGATCGGGTTCGCCCGGCTCGACGGGAAGCCGGTGGGGATCGTGGCCAACCAGCCGAAGATCCTGGCCGGGACGCTGGACATCGACGCCAGCGAGAAGGCCTCCCGGTTCATCAGGTTCATCGACGCGTTCAACATCCCGATCGTGTCGTTCGTTGACGTGCCGGGGTTCCTCCCGGGAGCCTCGCAGGAGTACGGCGGGATCATCCGGCACGGGGCCAAGCTGCTGTACGCGTTCACCGAGGCCACCGTGCCCAAGATGACCGTGATCACCCGCAAGGCCTACGGCGGCGCCTACGTGGTGATGAACTCGAAGCACATCCGGGCCGACGTGTCTTTCGCCTGGCCCACCGCCGAGATCGCCGTGATGGGGCCGGAGGGCGCGGTGAACATCGTCATGCGCAAGGAGATCGATTCGGCCGAGGACAGGGAGGCCCGGCGGGCCGAGCTGATCGCCGACTACGAGCGGAAGTTCGCCAACCCCTACATCGCCGCCGAGCGCGGCTACGTCGACGACGTGATCGAGCCGGCCGAGACCAGGATCCGGTTGATCCAGGCCCTCCGGATGCTCGGCACGAAGCGCGAGCAGGTCCCGCCCCGCAAGCACGGGAACATCCCCCTGTAGGAGGGTCGGTGGAGTTCGAGCTTCCGAAGGACCTCACGGCTCGCGAGGAGCGGATCGTGCTCGCCGCGCTCGAGAAGTACTTCCACTCCGACGTCGAGGACGCCTGGCTCCTGGCCGGCCGCATCGAGAACACGGGCTGGGGAGCGCTCCAGGCCCGGCGGCACACCGAACACGCCTGGACCGACTCGGCATTCTTCCCCCACCTCCGTCGGGGGACCACCCGGCTGTGGGGCCGGGGGGACGCCCGGTAGTCCCGCGGGGTAGACTGGTGACCACCGAAGTGACCACCTGAGGGGACGGCAGGGAAGGGCGGCGCGGTCGTGGCGGAGATAGGCATCAAGGAGCTGAAGGCCGAAGCCTCCCGCGTCGTCGACGAGGTGGAGGCCGGGGCCAGCTATGTCGTCACCAGGCGCGGGCGTCCGGCGGCGGTCATCCTGCCCATAGACGAGGCTGAGGACGTCCTCCTGGCGAACGCCGAGGAGCTCGTGGCCATGCGCCGCCGGGCCAGGTCCGCGTATCGCCGGGGCCGCTCCTCACGGCTCGAGGACCTCGACTGACGAGCCGATACGAGGTCCGCCTGGCGCCAGATGCGGAACGCACCTATCGTCGGCTCCCCGACTCCACCAGGAAGCGGGTCCGAGAGGCGGTCCTCCGACCGGCCGAGCGCCTGTCCGAGCCGGGGCGCCGCATGGGCAAGTCGGTGCGAACGATCCGTGGAACGGCCGACTCGTTCCACCGCCTCCGCGTGGGGGACCTGCGCGTGATGTGCGACGTCATCCCGGAGGACACGGTGATCCTGGTGCTCGGCATCGTCGACCGTCGCGACCTCGAACGCTGGCTCCGGAGTCGGTGATCTGGGGGCGAGGCCCGTTCTGCCTCACCCTTACTCGATGGGTGCGCCGCAGATCTCGCCCGAGCCGATGTCGGCGACCTCCGGGCTGGCGGGGCCGAGGTCCTCCGAGGAGACGACCGTGATCTGCGGCCAAGGGTTCACATCGAACCGGGTGACGTGCACGTCGTAGACGGCCTCGTCCCCCTCGCCCTCACGGTAGAGCGCCGTGGTCGCCACGATGAACCGGTTCCCTTCGGCGTCCTCGTAGCACGAGATCGAGTGCAGGTGGGTCACCGAGCCGCCCCGGGGGAACAGGGCCGGGCCCGGCCGGAACCCGAACTCCTCGTGCCAGGGGTCGCCGGGCGCGGCGATCTCCAGGCGGATCAGGGGAGGGCCCCCCTCCGGAGCGAACGGGTTGAAGTCGTAGAGGGCGACGTACTGCGTGCTCGCGCCGAACGCGGTCTGGATCACGACCTCGCTGTCCCCGTCACCGTTCAGGTCGGGAGCGGCGATCACGCGGCAGCCGAACGGCGTCTCGCACTCGGGGAGGGGCTGGTGCGTCGCGCTCCAGGTCTCGCTGAGAGGACCGAGCGGCGTGACCATCGCGAAGTAGCTCTGGCCCACCTGCTCCGAATCGCAGCCCTGACCCGGATCGACCGGGGAGCCCACGTCCACGAAGTCCTGCACGCCGTCCCCGTCGAAGTCCCCCTCGACGACCGACGAGTCGCAGACCAAGTTCTCGACCATCGTCTGCGTGCCCCTGGGATCGAGGGTGGCCGGCGAGCCGCCGCTCGCCGGCGTCCGCGTGTCCGGCGACCCGAACAGCCGGGACAGCCCGTAGCCGCCGAGCACGGTCCCGGCGACCACCGAGGCGGCCAGGGCCACCATCCCGATCCGGTGCATCGTCCTGCGACGGGCCTTGCGGCCGGCCACCCTGTCCAGCACGCCATGGGTGGGCACGGGGCGGCCGAGGCCGTCCATCTCCCGGCGGATCCTCTCGTCAACGCGCGACATCGGTGACCTCCTCAGCGTCCTCGCCGTCCGTCTCCCCGAGGGCCGCCGCCAGGGACCGGCGGGCCCGGTGGAGGGCGCTCTTCGCCGTCCCCTCCGGGATCCCGAGCACGCGGGCGATCTCGGCCACGTCGAGGTCGAGGTAGTACCGGAACACCGCCACCTCCCGCTGCCGGCGGGGCAGCGCGGCCAGGGCCCTGGTCAGGTCCAGCCGTCCGGCAGCCGAGCCGACCCCGCCCTCGCCGGCCTCCGCGAGACCGGCGCCCAACCGGGCCCGGGCCCGGCGCTCGGCCAGGACCCGGCGGAACCCGTCGCGGAGGAGGTTCGTGGCCACGGCGGTGACCCAGGCCTCCGCCGACTCGATGTGCTGACCCCGCTCGGACCGCTCCCAGGCCCGGGCCAGCGCCTCCTGCACCGCGTCCTCCGCCGCCGGGAGGCTCCCGCACACCAGGGCCAGCCCGTTCACCACCCGGGGGTACCGGGCGGCCAGGAACTCGCGGATCTCGTGCTCGTCCAGCGGAGCCGCCTTCCGTCCTTCCTCGGGATCGCCCTGTAGACGAACGAGGACGCCGCGAGGTTCGCACCGTGGAACGGGGAATGAAAGCCGACCATCCGGTCGGGCGGCATGCGGACCGATCCAGCTCGCGATCCCGGCACATCCATCCGGGAAGGTGCAACGCGGGTCGGATCGTCACGTTCGCGTCCGGAGCTTGACGCTCACTTCCCTTTATGGCTAGATGTGGCCATGAAGCGTGTGAAGATCGCCGAGCTGAAGGATCAGCTATCGAAGCACCTCCGTGCTGTCGAGCGGGGGGCCCACGTCGAGGTGACCGATCGGGATCGGCCCATCGCGCGGATCGTTCCGGTGGAGGAGCAGGCGCGGGTCAGGAC
>JACQTL010000178.1 GCA_016210805.1 Actinomycetota bacterium
CGACGATCGCGGCGAGGATGTGCAGGGACAGCCAGAAGACGCGCCAGGACCACATGCGATCGAGCCCTCCTCCCGGTCGGCTTCGGGGGCTAATCTCGGGGGGTCGCGGGCGGGTGTCAAGGAGGCGGCTCCGTGGTGCGGATCCTCGAGCGGGCGGTGCTCCGGGCCTCCCCGGACCGGGTGTGGGAGGTCCTCACCGACTGGGAGGGGCAGGCCGGCTGGATGCCCGACGTGGCGTGGATCCGGCTGCTCGGCGAGGAGCGGGGGCTGGGCGCGCGCCTGGCCGTCAGGACGAAGGTGTTCGGTCTCCCGGCGACCACCGACCGCATCGAGGTCACCGGCTTCGAGCCGGGGAAGCGCCTGGCCGTGGACCACCTGGGTCTCGTGCGGGGCTGGGGGGAGTGGAGGCTCGAGCCCCGGGACGGGGGTGCGGCCACCGCCTTCGAGTGGGAGGAGCGCCTGCAGCTTCGCGTTCCGGTGGTCGGGGGCCTCGCGCTCCTCGCCTACCTCCCGGTGCAGCGGGCCATGCTCCGTCGGTCGGTCGGGAACCTCCGGGGCCTGGTGGAGGGCTGAGCCCCTCAGGAGCCGGGCCGCCGGGCGTGGGGGCGGGCCAGGAGCCGTTCCCGGAACTCCCCGTCGCCGGCCGCGTCGATCGCCGTCCAGGCCAGGGCCACGGCGCCGTCCACCACGGCCCGGTCGGCCGCCGGCGACGCGCAGTGCTCGGTGAACCCGGGCTGGTGGTTCACGGCGGGGAGAGACTCGATCCCGATGTTGGGGTGGATCGACGGGATGACCTGCGACACGTTCCCCATGTCGGTGGATATCGCGGCCCGCCCGGCCTCGGGGCCGAGGTCGGGGAAGACGCGCCCCAGGGCCTCGGCGTTCCTCCTGTACAGGGAGGACAGGTCCGGGTCGTGCCGCATCTCGGCGTACACGCACCCCTTCTCCTCGACCTCGAGCTCCGCCCCCGTGGCCAGGGCCCCGGCCTCGAAGCATCTGAGAACCCGGGCCTTCACGTCCTCGAGCTCCTGGAGGGTGGAGGCCCTGACCATGTAGTCGGCTCGCGCGTCGGCCGGCACGACGTTAGGCGCGTCGCCGCCCTTGGTCACGATCCCGTGCACCCGGTCCCCCGGCCGGAGGTGCTGGCGGAGGAGGCCGATCGCGGTCTGGGCCACCACGAGCCCGTCGGCCGCGTTCACCCCCCGCTCGGGGAACGCCGCCGCGTGCGCCTCCTTCCCCCGGTACCGGACCTCGAAGTGGAACACGGCGATGATCGGCGGCCGGTGGGCGTCCACGGGGGCCGGGTGGACCATCATCGCCGCGTGGACGCCGTCGAAGGCCCCCCGGTCGAGGAGCACGACCTTGCCCCCGCCGCCCTCCTCGGCCGGCGTGCCCACCACGCGGACCGCCAGGCCGACCCGGTCGGCGACGGCGGCCAGCCCCAGCCCCGCCCCGACCGCCGCCGCGGCGATGACGTTGTGGCCGCAGGCGTGGCCGATCGCCGGGAGGGCGTCGTACTCCGCGCAGATCGCCACCTCGAGGGGCCCGGACCCGGCCCGGGCCACGAAGGCGGTGGGGAGGTCCCCGAAGCCGCGTTCCACCCGGAACCCGCCCCGCTCGAGCTCGTCGGCCGTCCAGGCCGAGGCGAGCTCCTCCTCGTAGCCGAGCTCCGGGTTCGCGTGGATCCGGTGGGAGAGGTCGATCAGCCGGTCCCGGGCGGCCTCGACGGCCGCCCGCGCGTCCCCCTTCGCCGGCTCGGAAGCGCTCAGGCCTGCCTCCGGGGGAGGAGGCCGACCCGCTCGTACACCTCGGCCAGCACCTCGGCGGCGACCTTCTGGGCCTTGCCGGCGCCGACCTCCAGGAGCCGGGAGATCTCCTCGGGGTCGGCCATGAGCTCCTCGTAGCGCTCCCGGATCGGCCGCAGGTACTCGATCACGGCCTCGGCGAGGTCCCCCTTGAGGTCGCCGTACCCCTTCCCCTCGTAGGCGGCCTCCAGGTCGGGGATGGGGCGGCCGGTGGCCACGGACATGATCGTGAGGAGGTTGGCGATGGCCGGCTTGTCCTCCCGGGCCACGATCTCGCGCCCCGAGTCGGTCACGGCGACCCTGACCTTCTTCCGGATGTCGTCGGGCGGGTCGACGATGTTGATCGTCCCCTGGGGGGACTCGGCCGAGGTGGACATCTTGGCCGTGGGGTCCTGGAGGTCCATGATCCGGGCGCCGACCTTGGGGATCGCCGCCTCGGGGAGCACGAACGTCTCGCCGAACCGGCCGTTGAACCGCTGGGCGACGTCGCGGGTCAGCTCGAGGTGCTGGCGCTGGTCCTCGCCCACGGGGACCCGGTCGGTCCGGTAGAGCAGGATGTCCGCGGCCTGGAGGACCGGGTAGGTGAACAGCCCCGCCCCCACGAGCTGCTGCCTGGCCGACTTGTCCTTGAACTGGGTCATCCGGGACAGCTCCCCGAACGCCGCGAGGTTCGACAGGACCCAGGCCAGCTCGGCGTGCTCGTGGACGTGGGACTGGACCCACAGGGTGCACCGGTCGGGGTCCAGGCCGCAGGCCATGAGCACCGCGGCGACCCGGAGCGTCGACTCCCGGAGCTCGGCCGGCCCGGGATGGGCGGTCAGCGCGTGGAGGTCGACGATGAAGAAGAAGCAGTCGTCGACGTCCTGGTCCACCACCCAGTGCCGGATCGCCCCGATGTAGTTGCCGATGTGCTTGTCGCCCGTCGGCTGTATCCCCGACAGCACCCTCGCCATGCCCGCTAGCGTATCGCGGCCAGGCCCCTCGACATCGGACACCCACCTTCGGAAGGGTCGCCTGGGTGCGCCGCGAGGGGGCTCCTACGCTGCGATGTTCTCGCCGCCGCTCCGCGCTGCCGCGCTCCGCCGCGCCTGCGCCTGCATCTTTACCGGAC
>JACQTL010000176.1 GCA_016210805.1 Actinomycetota bacterium
CTCGGCCAGGCTCCGCGCACCCTCCAGCGAGGGGGAGCCCGCGATGTAGGCGGCGTTGATGGCTCCCGAGGAGGAGCCCGCCAGCAGGCCGGGGCTGATGCCGGCCTCCAACAGCGCGATCAGGGCCCCGGCCTCCATGGCGCCACGGTTCCCCGCCCCGGACAACACGAACGCGTTCATCGCATGCTCCCTTCCGACCTCACCGCGATTGGTCGGTGCTGCGCTCCATCCGTGGCGCTGGTGCCGAACCGGGTGCGGGGACGAGCTCCCGGCAGCCGCGATCGCCTCCACCGCGGAGGGCCGGGGCGCCGTGTCGGCCCCAGGGTCACGACCGGGAATGCCGCAAGGTTGGGAATGGTGGGAGAAAGGCCGCCACGGTGAGCACGACTGAGTGGACCCAGCTGTCGGACGAGGAGCTCGCCCTGCGGTGCTCGGAGCACATCGCGGGCTGCATGGACGAGCTGGTGGCCCGCTACGAGCGGCGGGTGCGGGACTGTGCCCGGCGGATGAGCCTGGACCGACAGGACGCGGAGGACCTCGTTCAGGAGATATTCCTGCGGATGGTCACCTCCCTCCCCCGGTTCCAGGGCCAGTCCGCCTTCGCCACCTGGATGTACCGGCTGTCCCACAACGCCTGCATCGACGCGTTCCGCAGGGGCACGAGGGAGCGGAGGACCCGGCTGCCCAACGTGCCGGACGAGGAGGGCGGGGACCGGTTGGCCCTCCTGGCTTCAGGCTTCGGCGATCCCGAGACCGAGCTGGAGGCCACCATCCAGGAGTGCTACCTGGGCCAGGCCCTGGCGAGCCTTCCCGGGAACTACCGGGACATCGTCAGGCTGCGCCTGGGCGAGGGACGGTCGAGCGAGGAGGTGGCCAGGCTCCTGGGGACCACCGTCGACTCGGTGAAGTCGAAGCTCCGCCGGGCCCGAAAGCTGCTCCGGGAGTGGCTCCTCGAGCGGCGAACGTGTCCGGTCTGTCAGGGCATGGGTCCGCTGCGGATCGAGCCGTCCGGGGAGGTTCGCTGATCCAGGCCGCTCCACGGCCACCGTAGGTCCGCCGCTCACACGGCGGTCCGGACCGAGGGCCGAACGAAGGCGAGGGGGGCGCCCTTCTGGCGCCCCCCTCGCAAGGGAAGGGTGAGGCTTGGCTCCCGCGATCAGCACCTCCCGAGCATCTCGTCTCCCGGTCGTCCCTTTAGTCGACGCAACCGCGGAATGGGGGCCCGCTCCTCGGCTGGCAGCCTTCCGGCTGCCGCTCCCGGTAGAGGGTGATCGCGTTCCGGCCCGTTCCGATCGGGACGGGAGGACCGCCGGCCGAACGAGCACCGAAACCGAGGGAGTCACGACTAACCGTGAAGGAGGTGAACGCCATGCTAGCCATCGAGTGCAACCGGTGCGGGCGGTCGGGGTGGGTGCGGCCGGACGAGGTGAGCCTGCTGGTCCGTCCGGAGGGATGCCGCCTGTTCCGGTTCACCTGCCAGAGCTGTGGCCTTCGAGCGGAGCGGTGTCTGGCGGAGGAGGAGCTGGAGCTCCTCGTCGGGGCCGGAGTGAAGCCGATCGTCGTCCCGGCCGAGGCCGTGGAGGAGCACGGGGGTGCGCCCCTCACCCTGAACGACCTGATCGATCTGCATCTCCTGCTCGAGTCGCCGGGCTGGGAGGAACGGCTGGCTCCACGACGGCGTGGAAGCCGGTTCGCCTGGCCCCGGCGTCGCGTGGGGCAGCGCGGGGAACCCGAGACCGGGCGGCGGCCTGAGACCGGGGCGCCCGCCGGCTGAGGCTCTCGATGTCCCTGAGCGCATGGCTCGCCTCGGCCGGCCCCTGGACGTACCTCGGTCTCTTCGCCCTTTCGGCGGGAGAGTCCAGCGCCTTCCTCGGCCTGGTCCTCCCGGGGGAGACGTTCGTCCTGGCCACCGGCGCCATCGCCGCCCAGGGCCGCCTCGACCTGTGGTGGATCGTCGCCATGGTCGTGCTGGGGGCGATCCTCGGTGACAGCATCGGCTACGCGCTGGGCCGGCGCTTCGGGGGCTGCCGGGACGAGGGCTGGCTGGCGAGGTTCTGGTCCTGCGAGCGGATGGGCCGGGTCCAGCGCTTCTTCGACCGGCACGGCCCTGCGACCATCTTCCTTGCTCGATTCGTCGGCTTGCTCCGCCCGCTAGCCCCCTTCGCCGCGGGGGCGGCCCGGATGCCCTATCGGCCGTTCCTCCTCTACAACGTGGCGGGAGGGGTCATGTGGGGGACGGGCACGGTGCTCGCCGGCTACTTCCTCGGGGCCGCCGCCGGGCCCCTGCTGAGGTCCGCGGGGATCTGGGCCATCCTCGGCCTCGGCGTCGCGGGCCCGAGCCTCCTCCTCGTCCGTCGGTGGCGGCGCCGCCGCGCCAGCGCCCAGCCGGTCGCGTCAACCGGATATCGTGGAGCGCGTGGCGTTCCTTCGGCATCCCTGGACCGTCGGGCGAGGACGGTGGTGGCGACCTCTCTGGCTGATCGCGGCGGGCTATGTCGCGCTCGCCATCGTCTGGAACGTGGTGCTCTTCGGCGCCGTGGCCGGAGCGAAGGTCTTCGGGCGGGACCCCCGCCTCCACGATCCCTCGCTCCCCAGGCATTTCCGCAACGCGGACGATGGGGTTTGGGTGGGGGCTCAGGGGACACGGGATCACTACCGGAAGCTGGCGGCGATGGGAGTGACCCTGGTCGTCGACCTGGTACCGGGCCGGGGGGACGACCCCGCCTTCCTCCGTGACCTCGGCATCGAACACCTCTGGCTCCCCCTGACCGACGGGCATATCCCGGACGCCGAAACCGTCCGCAGGTTCCTCGAGGCCGTCGAGAGCTCCCGGGGGGCCGTCTACGTCCACTGCGGGGCCGGGGTGGGGCGCAGCAGCTCGCTTGCGGCCGCCTACCTGGCCTCCGTCGGGAGGGACCCGTCCCTGGTGGAGGCGCTTGCCGTCGGCCCGCCCACCCTCGAGCAGGCCTGGTTCATCTGGTCGGCGGAGCCGGGCCGGCCGGCCGGGGGCAACGGCTGGGTGACCGCCCTGAGCCGCTTCCTGGACTCACCGAGGACGGGGTTCGACATCCTGAAGGACCTGTTCTGATCCACGCTTCCCCGAGAGGACAGGACCCTCACTCCTGCCCCTTGCGTCGCTCGGCGGGTCCCTCCATGCGCGAGAGGTTGAAGGCCGTGTTCACCAGGGACACGTGCGAGAACGCCTGTGGGAAGTTCCCCACCAGCCGCTTCGACTTCACGTCGTACTCCTCCGAGAGGAGGCCGCAGCCGGTCCGCAACCGGAGCAGGCGTTCGAACAGGGCGAGCGCGTCGTCGTGGCGGCCCTGCAGGGCGAGGTTGTCCGCGAGCCAGAAGGTACAGGCCAGGAAGGCGCCTTCGCCGGAAGGCAGTCCGTCATCGGTCTCCTCCGTCGGGTAGCGCAGCACGAGCCCGTCTCGGCACAGCTCTCGCTCGATGGCCGCGACGGTGCCCCGCACCCGCTCGTCCTGGGGAGGCAGGAACCCCACGAGCGGGATCAGCAGGAGGCTGGCATCCAGCTCCCGGGACCCGTAGTGCTGGGTGAAGGTCCCGCGCTCGGTGTCGTAGGCCTCGCGGCAGATCTCGTCGTGCATCTCGGCGCGGAGCCTCCGCCACCGGTCGACGGGGGCCTCGAGGCCGAACCGCTCCACGGCCCGTACCGCCCGGTCCATCGCAACCCAGGCCATGACCTTCGAGTGCGTGAAGTGCCGGCGGGGTCCGCGCACCTCCCAGATGCCTTCGTCCTCTCGCTGCCAGTTCGACTCGAGGAACTCGAGCAGGGCGCGCTGGAGCGCCCAGGCGGTGGGGTCGGGCTCGATACCGATCCGGCGTGCCTGGTGGAGCGCGTCCATGACCTCCCCGTAGACGTCGAGCTGGAACTGATGCACCGCGCCGTTGCCGATCCGCACCGGGGCCGAGCCCTCGTAGCCGGGGAGCCAGTCCAGCTCGAGCTCGGTGAGCCGGCGCTCCCCGGCCGGCCCGTACATGGTCTGGAGCTGCGCCGGATCCCCGGCGATCGTCCGCAGCAGCCAGTCCCGCCAGGCGCGGGCCTCACCCCCGTAGCCGGCGAGCATCAGCGCGTACAGGGTGAAGGTGGCGTCGCGCAGCCACGCGTACCGATAGTCCCAGTTGCGGACGCCGCCGATCTTCTCCGGCAGGGAGGTGGTGAGCGCAGCGACGATCCCGCCGGTCGGCTCGTAGGTGAGAGCCTTGAGCGTGACCAGCGACCGGGAGACGGCCTCGCGCCACGGGCCGTGGTACGTGCAGCGCTCGCACCACTCGTGCCACCACCGCTCCGTGCTCGCGACCGCCTCCCGTGCGTCGAGCGCCCGCGCGATCGGTTCGTTCGAAGGGTGCCAGGTGAGCACGAACGGAACGGACTCTCCCTCCGAGACCGTGAACTCCGCGACGGTGGTCCGGTCCTCGCCCCTCGTCTCGACCGGAGAGCGCAACGTGAGCGCGTCGGGCCCGGCGACGGCGAGCAGGTCGCCGTCCACCCGGCGGACCCAGGGGACGATCCAGCCGTAGTCGAAGCGCATCACGAGCTCCATGCGCATGGGGATCCGCCCCCGGATGCCTTCCACGACGCGCACCACGTCGGCGATCTCGTCGCGGTGGGGCATGCAGTCGACCACGCGGACGCTGCCGTCCTCCGTGTGGAACTCCGTCTCGAGCACGAGCGAGTCGCCTCGGTACGACTGCCGGGAGGAGTGCACGCCACCCGAGGGCGCGAGGAGCCAGCGCCCGTTCCGCTCGGTGCCGAGCAGGGCGGCGAAAACGGCGCCCGAGTCGAACCGGGGCAAGCACAGCCAGTCGATGGACCCGTCCCTCCCGACGAGCGCCCCGGTGTGGGTGTCGCCGATGAGGGCGTAGTCCTCGATGCGTAGAGCCACGGCTCTACTATCCCCCACCCATCGGAACCGCCTCGCTCAGCGGTGGCCGCCCGGCCAGGTCATGAACGGCATGTTGACCACGATCCCCGTGGCCCTGACCTGGAGTCGTCCGCTCCTCGCCGCCTCCTGGATCTCGGCATCGGAGTGAAGCGTCGCGGGATCGGCGCCCTCCTGCCAGGCCACGAGGTTCAGCCGGCGCAGCGGGCTGTAGCCGGGATCGGTGGGGGCGCTGTCGAACACGTCGGCCTGGAACCCCATCGGCCCCGGGCCCTCCACCCCGTTCGTGAACACGTAGACGTCGCCGAGGGCGAAGGCGGGCACCCTGGCCAGCTCCGGGACGACCAGCACCGGCGACCCCACCATCCCGCTCAGCAGCTCGGCCACCTCCGGGTCGGAGGCCTCGGTGTGGATGAACGTGACCTCCCTCCCGTCGTGGAAGCCCTCCACCGCCGGCACCAGTCCGCCCCGGCCGTAGGTCCACCACGCGCCGAGGCCCAGGAAGAAGGAGACGACGGCCACGGTGACCCCGGCCCACGCCCACACGGGAAGCCCTCCGGCTCGCCTTTTCCACCATGTCCTCCGCTCCCGGGTATCCGTGGCCTCGGGCCGCTCATCGGTCCTCGCGCCCATCACGACCTCACCTCGCCTTCCTGGCGTGACCCTCGTGCTCCCCCACCCCTTCGGGCTCCGCCGGAGCCTCGGCGCGTCGGAGGAGCCGTCCGGCGAAGGAGTTGGCCAGCACCCCGGAGACGCTCGAGATCATGGCCACCATGGCCCACACCGGGTCGACCAGCCCGCTCACCGCGAGGGGGACCCCGAGGCCGTTGAAGCCCAACGCGATGGCCAGGTTCTGCTTGGTCTTGGCGTAGGACTTCTTCCCGATCTCGAAGGCGTCCATCACCGCTCCGAGGCGGTCGCCCAGGATCACGATGTCGGCGGACTCGATGGCGATGTCGGTACCGGCCCCGATGGCGATCCCCACGTCCGCCTGGGTGAGGGCGGGGGCGTCGTTGATCCCGTCCCCGACCATGACCACCCGCTGGCCCTGCTGCTGGAGCTCCCGGATCCGCCCGGCCTTCTCATCGGGGAGGACCTGGGCCATCACCTCGTCGATGCCCACCTCGGAGGCCACGGCCCGGGCGGTCCGCTCGTTGTCCC
>JACQTL010000177.1 GCA_016210805.1 Actinomycetota bacterium
ACCATCAGCCGCTTCACCGAGCTGGGCTCGGGGTTCCGGATCGCTCTCCGGGATCTCGAGATCCGGGGGGCGGGGAACCTCCTGGGGGCCGAGCAGCACGGCCACATCGCCGCCGTGGGCTTCGACACGTACTGCCGGCTCCTCCAGGAGGCCGTGTCCGAGATGCGCGGCCAGCCCGTTCAAGAGGAGCCCGAGATCCGTGTGGAGCTCCCCGTGAGGGCCTTCCTGCCCGTGGGCTGGGTGGGGCAGGAGGCCCTCCGGCTCGAGCTCTACCGGCGAATCTCCACGGCCCGGGACCGCGCCGAGCTGGCCGAGGTCAGGGCGGAGGCCGAGGACCGCTTCGGCCAGCTCCCCGAGGAGGTGTCTACGCTGTTCGCCGTGACCTCGCTCCGCATCTCGGCCGGGGCCCTGGGGATCGAGGAGGTGTCCACGTTCCGCTCGCAGGTCCGGATCCGCCCCATCGGCC
The DNA here is from genome assembly GCA_016210805.1 of Actinomycetota bacterium. Classification (GTDB taxonomy): domain Bacteria; phylum Actinomycetota; class UBA4738; order UBA4738; genus JACQTL01. Next base: position 467 of record JACQTL010000177.1, read on the forward strand.
TGCCGGACACGCTCCGGCTCGGCCTGGAGGAGCGCGTCCCCGGGGCCTCCTACCACGTGGCCACGCGGACCCTGAACCTGAAGCCGCCGGTCATGGGCGGCCCCGACCTCCCGGGGTGGGTCGAGCGCGGCCTCCTGGAGGCGGTGGGCCCCGACGCCGGCCCTCCGGGCTCGACCGGCTAGCGGGCTCCCTCCGGCCCGCCGATATACTCGCCGGGTGGCCCCCTCCCTCCCCCCCTTTCGCGCCCACGCCCGGCTCCTTGCCGTGGTGCTCGCCGGCGTGCTCGCCCTGGCCGCGTGCTCCGGAGGGGGCGGCGCCGCCGGCTCGCCCGCGGCTCGGGTGAACGGCACCGCCATCACCGACGCCGACGTCACGGGGAGCGTCCCTCTGTACCGGTTCGTGGCCGGGCTGTCCCAGAGCCCCTGCGGCGTGCCGGAGGCCGGCGAGACCGAGGAGCAGGCCTGCGCCCGGTTCACGCTGTCGAACCTCGTCCGGGAGCGACTCGTGCTGGACTACGCCGCCGCCAACGACCTGACGGTCACCGAGGCCGAGGTGGACGACGCCTTCGAGCCCCTCCTGCAGAGCATGGGCGGCCAGGCGGCCCTGGAGGACCGCCTGGCGGAGGACGGGCTCACCCTGGCCCAGTTCCGGGACTTCGCCACCCGGCTGCTGCTCCTGGGCGAGGTCCGGGAGGACCTGGCCGCCAGCGAGGTCTCCGACGCCGAGCTCCGGGAGAGCTACGAGCAGCGGGAGCTCGAGTTCGCCACGATCCACGCCGAGCACATCCTCCTGGACACCCGGGAGGAGGCCCTGGATGTCGTGCGCCTGGCCACCCCGGAGAACTTCCAGGAGCTGGCCAGGGAGAGGTCCACCGACCCCAGCGTGGCCCAGAACGGGGGGGACCTCGGCGAGCAGCCCGCCTCGCGGTTCGTCCCGGAGTTCTCGGAGGCCGCCCTGGCCCTGGAGCCGGGGGAGATCGGGCAGCCCATCGAGTCGCAGTTCGGCTGGCACGTGATCCACCTGATCGACAAGCAGGTCGTGCCGTTCGAGGACGCCAGGGAAGAGCTCCTCGGGGAGGTCGGGAGCCGGGCCTTCGGCGACTGGCTGGACCGGGAGATCCGGGAAGGCGAGATCGAGGTGAACCCGCGGTACGGGCGGCTGGACCCCGAGACAGGCGAGGTGCTCCCGATCACCAGCACGAGCCCGACCTCCGGGGAGGCCGGAGAGGCGCCGTGACCGAGCGCGGTCCCGTCGCGCCGGGGCCGGTGCCGTCCGGGCGCGGAGGCGAGGGGCTCCTGGACCTGGTCAGGGTGATGGCCCGGCTCCGGGGGCCGGGGGGGTGCCCGTGGGACGCGCAGCAGACCCATCGCTCCCTGGCCCGCCACCTGCTCGAGGAGGCCCACGAGGTCCTTGAGGCCATCGACGCCGACGATCCCGACCGGCTCCGGGAGGAGCTCGGCGACCTCCTCCTCCAGGTGGCCTTCCACGCCCAGATGGCCGCGGACGCCGGCGCCTTCGACGTCGACGACGTGGCCGACGGCATCGTGGCCAAGCTGATCCGCCGCCACCCCCACGTCTTCGGCGACGTCGAGGTGTCGGGCGCCGACGAGGTGCTGGTCAACTGGGAGCGGATCAAGGCGGAGGAGAAGGGCGAGAAGCCCCTCGAGGACGACATCCCGGCCACCCTGCCGGCCCTGGCCAGGGCGGCCAAGGTGCAGCGCCGGGCGGCCGGATGGGGGTTCGACTGGCGGACGACCGAGGGCGCCCTGGGCAAGCTCCGGGAGGAGGTCGAGGAGCTCGAGCGGGCCGTGGCCGGGGGCGAGGCCACCGCGGAGGAGGCCGAGGCCGAGCTGGGCGACGTCCTGTTCGCCGCCGCGGCGGTGGGGCGCCGGCTGGGTGTGGATCCGGAGAGCGCCCTCCGCCGGACGGTGAGCCGCTTCGCGGAACGCTACGAGGCCATGCTGGCCCGGGCCCGGGACGAGGGCGTCGACCTCTCCGCGCTCTCGGAGGAGGAGCTGCTGGCCCGGTTCCGGGAGGCCCGAGAGGCCCGAGAGGAGCACTAGTCCGTGACGGACTAGTGCGAGGCCCACGCCTCCAGGAGGTGCTCGGCGGTGCGTTCCCAGGTCCATTCCCTGGCCACGAAGGCGCTGATCGCCGCCTGGAGGTCGGCGCGCTCGTCGGCGGCAAGGGACAGAAGCCGCTCGATGCCGTGGGCCAGGCGGCCGGTGGCTCCGGGCCCCGGCTCGAACGAGAACAGGCCGGGGCGGTCCACCTCGCCCTCCAGGGCCTCGGCGATCTCGGCCAGGCCGGAGTGCCGGGCCACCAGGGGCAGGGCCCCGGCGGAGGCCCCCTCCGCGGCGACCATCCCGAAGGCCTCCTCCAGCACCGAAGGCACGGCGATCACGTCCAGGGCGGCCAGCGTCGCCGGGGCGAACCGGTGGTCGAGGCGCCCGGTGAGGTCGACCCTCCGGGCCAGGCCCCGGCACCGCTCCAGGTCGTCGACGGCGAGCTCGGCCCGGATCCCCGACGACCCCGCCAGCCAGGCGAGGCCCTCCGCGTCCACGGAGTCCAGGGCGGCGACGAGGGCGGCCAGCCACTCGCGGAAGGTCCCGAACCCGATCACCAGCCCCCGGGGGCGCGGCCCCGTCGTCCGGACCGCGCCGAGCGCCTGGACGAGGAGGTCTACCCCCTTCTGGGGGATCAGCTTGCCGATGTAGCCGACCAGCGGCTCGTCGCGCTCGGCCAGGGCCCGGAGCCGGGCCGCGGCGTCCGGGTCGGGGGCGGCCTGGTCGTACCGGCCGGCCAGGGCCTCGAGGGCCGCGGCGTCCCGGCGGGCCAGCGCCTCGCGGACCTCTCCCTCCAGCTCCACCGGCCGGCCGAGTGCCGTTTCCCCCGGGAACCCATCGAGGCGCTCGGCCGCCCTGAGCAGGGCCTCGCGGCGGGGCCGGGGCCGGAACCGCTCGACCTCGACCCCGGGGGCCACCACCCTGATCCGGTCGGCCACCGTGGGGACGAAGGACACCGTGCGGGCCAGGACGTCCCGGGTGGCCCCGGCGACGGCCCTGGCCCCCTCCAGCCCCTCGCTGGCCAGGTCCACGTACCTGCTCTGCTCGCGGATCGCGTATTCGAGGTCGCTCCCGTGGATCTTCGCGACGTACCGGCCGTCGCCGAGGGCCCGGCGGGCCACCACGGGGCCCGGCACCGCGTGTCCGGCCACCACCAAGTCCGGCCCGAACCACTCCGCCGCCGTGCGGAGGGCGGCGACGTTCCGCTCGAGGTACTCCGCGAGCTCCCGGTCCTCCAGGTCGACGAAGGTCTTCACCCGGAAGCCCTCGTAGTCGTCGTAGACGAAGACGGGCAGGAGGTCGCCGATCGCCGGGCGGAGCAGCACGCCGCGACCGGCCGCCCCGCCGGCCCGCTCCTCCTCCAGTTGGACCGCCTCGCCGTCGACGGTTCCCCAGGAGTCGAGGAAGGGGTACCGCTCGGGGTGGCGCTCCTGGGCCATCAGGAGGACCTCGTGGCCGGCCCGGCGCCACACCTCGACCGTGCGGGCCGTGTAGACGTTCGAGCCGGAGCCCTCGAGCAGCCAGCCGTGCCAGACCAGGATGCGCATGGTCGCCGAGCGTACCCGTAGGACGTGTCCGGGCAAATCCACCCGGGTTCCCGGGCCGGAACTAGGATAGGCCCCGTGCCGGCCATCGAGAGCGTCCTGGCCCGCGAGATCCTCGACTCCCGGGGGAACCCCACCGTCGAGGTCGACGTGCTCTTGGAGGACGGCTCCTCCGGCCGGGCCGCCGTCCCGTCGGGGGCGTCCACCGGCGAGCACGAGGCCCTGGAGCTCCGGGACGGCGAGGCCGGGCGGTACGGGGGCAGGGGGGTCCTGGCGGCCGTCGAGAACGTGAACGCGATCGCCGGGCCGGTCCTGGTCGGCGAGGAGGCCCTGGACCAGCGGGGCGTGGACCGGATGCTGATCGACCTCGACGGGACCGCCGACAAGTCGAAGCTCGGGGCCAACGCGATCCTGGGGATCTCCCTGGCCGTGGCCAGGGCCGCGGCCGACAGCGTGGACCTCCCCCTGTACCGGTACCTGGGGGGCCCCAACGCCCACCTGCTCCCCGCGCCGATGCTGAACGTGATCAACGGGGGCCGGCACGCCGACAACGACCTCGAGCTCCAGGAGTTCATGGTCATGCCCGTGGGCGCGGCCTCCTGGTCGGAGGCGATCCGGTGGGGCTCCGAGGTCTTCCACGCGCTCCGCGCGATCCTGAACGACCGCGGGATGTCCACCGGGGTCGGTGACGAGGGCGGGTTCGCCCCCGACGTGGGCACGGCCTCCGCCGCCCTCGAGCTCCTGGTCCAGTCCATCGAGGCCGCCGGCCTGGAGCCCGGCTCGGAGGTGGCCCTGGCCATGGACCCGGCGGCCTCGGAGATCTTCACCGACGGCCGCTACCGGCTGGAGGGCGCCGATCGCACGGCGGCCGACATGGTCGAGTTCTACTCCGGGCTCCTGGACCGGTTCCCGGTGGTCTCGATCGAGGACCCCCTGGCCGAGGACGACTGGTCCGCCTGGAAGGAGATCACCGCCCGGCTCGGAGACAAGGTCCGCGTCGTGGGCGACGACCTCTTCGTCACCAACCTCTCGCGCCTGGAGCGCGGCATCCGGGAAGGATCGGCCAACGCCATCCTCATCAAGCTCAACCAGATCGGCACCGTGACGGAGACGGTCCGTGCCGTGCTCGCGGCCCGCAACGCCGGGTTCTCCTCGGTCATCTCCCATCGTTCCGGGGAGACCGAGGACCCCTATATCGCCGACCTGAGCGTGGCCCTGGGGGCCGGGGCGATCAAGACCGGGGCTCCCTGCCGTTCCGAGCGTCTGGCGAAATACAACCAGCTCCTGCGCATCCACGAGGAGTTGGGGCCCTCGGCCGGCTACGCCGGGGGGCGGGCCTTCGCTCGCCCGCTTGGGGTCACATCTTGAGATTTGAGTTTTCCAGGGTAGGAC
>JACQTL010000179.1 GCA_016210805.1 Actinomycetota bacterium
CCACCAGAGCGGCCAGCTCGGCCCTGTCGACGGTGATCTCGAACCGCTCCTCGCCGTCCACCAGGACGACGGGGACCCGGATCCCGTAGGCCCGCTCGAGCTCGTCGTCGCCGTCGATCAGGACCTCGCGGAACTCGAAGCGATGCCGGGCCCGGACGTCCAGCACGGCCTCCCGGGCCTCGTCGCAGAGGCCGCACCGCTCCCGCGAGAACATCACCACCGACGCCATGGGGCCCCCGATGGTAGCCGAGCCCAAGGGGGCGCCGCCGTGCCATGTCCCCCCGCGACCGGGTAGAAAGGGGCCGTGCCGACGGGGGGAAGCCACGACGGGGGGAAGGACCACGACCAGTCCGACCTGTTCCTGCACGGAAGGCTGCGGGCCGGAGACCGGGAAGCCTTCGAGGAGCTGTACCGGCGCTACGCCCGGCCGGCCTACGGGCTGGCGTACCGGGTGACCGGGCACGACCTGCTCGCTCAGGAGGTCGTGCACGACGCGTTCCTGGCCCTGTGGAGGGCCCCGGAGGCCTACGACCCGGCCCGGGGGGCGTTCCGGACGTTCCTCCTGTCCCTGGTCCACCACCGGGCCGTGGACACGGTCCGGCGGGAGGAGCGCCTCCGCCGCCGCACGGAGCGGGCCCTGAACCTCGAGCCCACCAGGGACGAAGATGTAGCGGAGGGCGTCGTCGAGGAGGCCTGGCTGGCCGGGCGCAGGGAACAGGTCCGCCGGGCCGTCTCCACGTTGCCCCCCGACCAACGGACCGTGCTCGAGATGGCCTACTTCGGGGGGTACACGCAGGCCAGGATCGCCGAGGAGCTCGGCGTCCCGCTCGGCACGGTCAAGACCAGGACGCTCGCGGCGCTCAGGAAGCTCCGCCGGGCGCTCTACGAACGGGAGGCATGACGCTGGACGCTCCGGACCACGACGGCATCGAGGAGCTCCTGGCCGGCTACGCGCTGCAGGCGCTGGAGGGCGAGGACGCGGCGCGGGCCGACCGTCTCCTCGCCGACCACGTCCCGTCCTGCGTCCGGTGCCGCGAGACCCTGGCGGACCTCCGAGGGCTCACCGGAGAGCTGGCCCTCCTGGCCCCCCCGAGGGAGCCCCCCGAGACGCTCCTCGCCGCCCTCCGCCGGGAGCTGGCCGAGCCGCCCGTGGTCCGCCGCCGGCCCGTGGCGGCGTGGGTGACCGCCGCGGCCGCCATGGTCGTCCTCGGGCTCTCCGGCTGGAACGCGATGCTCACCCAGCGGGTGACCCGGGCCGAGGAGTTCCAGTCGGCGATGTCCGAGGCCTTCTTCACCACGGCCAACCCGGCGTCCCAGACCGTCCAGGTCTCGGCCGAGGCCCAGGCCCCCACCCGCCTGTACCTGGCCTACCTGCCCGACGGCAACCGCATGTATCTCATGGGCTCGGGGGTCCCCGATCCCCGCGAGGGCCACGTGTACTGGGTGTGGGGGTTCCGGGATGGGACCTTCGTGCCGATCGGGGCGTTCCTGCCCCACGACGGCCTGGTCGTGCTGCGCATCGACGCCGCTCCGGGGGCCTTCGAGGGGATCGTGATCGCCGACGAGCGGGAGGGCCGGATCGGCCGCCTGCCCGGGGACGAGCGCTGGGCCACCAGGATCGGCTGACGGGACGGTCAGAGGCCGCCCAGGCCCCTGGCCACCAGGAACCCGCCCATCCCCATGATCACGCCGGCGCTCCCCAGGGAGACCGCTCGGGACGCCGCGCCTCCCAGCCGGCGGCCCAGGGCGTCCCGGGTCCTCACGGCGAGGGTGGCCACCAGGGCCAGCGAGGTGGCCAGCCCCAGTCCGAAGGCGGCGATCAGCCCCAGGGCCAGGGCTACCCGGTGAGCGGCCACCCCGGCCAGGAGCACGAGCAGGGCGGTCGGCGATGGGAGGAGCCCGCCGGAGAGCGCGATCGCGGCCAGGCTCCGGCGGGACAGGAGCCCCCGCCCGGTTCCCTCGGGCGGATGCGCGTGGGGGTGGTCGTGGCCGGCGTGGTGGGGCCGCCAGGCCCGGATCCGGACCACGAGGAGCCACAGGCCGAGACCCACGGCGACCAGGCCGGCGAGCAGGCCGAGCCACGGGTAGACGCGCTCGGCGGGAACCAGCCGCTCGGCTCCCAGCACGACCGCCCCCAGCACGAGCACGGACGCGGTGTGCATCGTGGCCACGGCCAGCCCCACGGCCACGGCCTGGCCGGCCCGGCCGCCCGCCCCCACCAGGTAGGCCGCGGTGATCGTCTTGCCGTGGCCGGGGGCCAGGGCGTGGAGGGCCCCGAACCCCGCCGCCAGCAGGATCGAGAGGACCACCACGCCGGGGCCGAGCTCCGAGCGCGTGACCAGCCCGGCGAACCCGCCGGGCGCCGGTGAGGCCACCGGGGCGGGAGCCGGGGCCACCCGGTCGCCGCACGGCAGGACGGCCGAACCGTCGCGCTCCTCCTCGGAAGGCGCGAACGAGAACGTGGCCTCGGTCACGTCGGCCGGGTCCTGGAGGAGGTCCTCGGGGTACGAGCGGAGCCGGTCGCTGGGGCTCTCTACCGGCACGGTCGATCCCGAGAGGGCCACTCCCCCGGCGCCGGCCACGGAGACCTCCCGCCAGCCGATCAGCTCCGCGAAGTTGCCGTCGGAGTACCTGGCCAGCCCCCGCTCCCCCACCTCGGCCCCGTATCCGACCTCCAGGCGGATCGTGTCCAGCCCCCCCTGGCCGGGGAGGAGCTCGGCCGATGCGCAGTCGACCCGGAGCCCGACGGGGCGCCCGTCCACGGAGAGCTCCAGGTGTCGCCGGAGCTCGCCGGCCTTGGTCGTGGCCCAGGCGGCGAGCTCGCCGGGCGAGGCCTTCCCGTCGACGTCCGCGTCCAGGTACGCCATCTCCTGGAAGGCGGGGATCTCGGCGAGGTCCAGGACGTAACCCACCCGGATCTCCCCGGGGACGACGACCAGCCCGGACGAGGTGTTGACCGTGAAGTTGCCCAGGGGGTGAGCCAGGGCCGCCGGCCCCGGGGCCAGGAGCACGAGGGCCCCGGCGAGCGTGGCGGCCGCGGCGAGCCGGCGAGGGCTGATCACCGGTCCGTCCCCAGCTCGGCCAGGAGGCGCGCCGCCACGGGCGCGTGCAGCACGTGGAAGTGGGGGTTGATGGCCAGGGCCTCCGCCAGCCACCGGCGGGCCAGGGCGTGGCGCCCGGCGGCCAGGGCGATCACGCCGGCATGGTAGTGGAACGTGGCGTTCCGGTAGCCGAGGCGGAGGGCCTCCCGCGCGAGGGGGAGGGCGGCCTCGGGCCGCCCGGCCGCGTGGAGGGTCCAGGCCAGGGCGTCGGCCGCGTGCACGCTCGGCCGGCGGGCGTACTCCGCCCGGGCCCGGGACAGCGCGGACCCCAGGTCGGTCCCCCGGTCGGCGTGGAAGAGCGCGAGCTCGAGGTCGGTGTTGACGCCGTTCGCCTCGGCCAGGCGCTCCTGGACGTCCACCAGGGCGTCCATCCGCGCGGCGAGGTCCTCCCGGCCGGTGGCCAGGTACAGGTCGGCCAGGGCGATCACGTGCTCGGGCGCGGGAAGCCACTCCACCACGATCCGGTAGCCGCGGATCGCGGCGGCCCGGTGGCCCCGGGCCGCCGCCCCCCTGGCCAGCCCGGCCCGGGCCGGGACGAAGTCCGGGGCCAGGGCCAGGGCCCCCAGGTACGCCTCCCTGGCCGCGGACAGCTCGCCGGCGCCCCAGTGGAGCTCGCCTATCTGGTATCCGGCCCAGGCCGCGTCCTCCGGCGCCCCTCCGGCCGAGGAGAGCGCGAGCTCCATGGCAGCGATCGCCCCGGCCACGTCCCCCTGGAGCTCCCGGGCGTAGGCCACCCGCGCGTACGAGGACAGGTCGGGCCTCAGGTCGACCATGTCCTGATAGGCGGCGAAGGCCTCCCGGTACCGACCCAGCTCGAGGAGGGCATCCCCGATGACCCCGCGGGCCGCGGCGTCGTGGGGGTTCAGGGCCCGGGCGAGCTCGCCGTGCTCGAGGGCCGTGGCGAAGTCGTGCCGGGCCAGGGCCAGCACCCCCAGCCCGACGTGGGCGGAGGGATCGTCGTCCGGCCCGAGCTCGAGCGACCGGAGGAGGGCGACCTCTGCCTTGGAGTAGTAGGAGGGGTCCGCGGTCAGCCGGGCCTGCTGCACGTATGCCAGCCCCAGCGCCGCGTAGGATCGCCAGTCGTCGGGGACGGCCCGGAGGCGCTGCTGGAGCTGCGACACGAGCCGAGCCGCCGTCCCGGCCCCCAGCACGGGGCCGGCCTCGAGGGGTCCGGCCGGGTCCACACCGACCGGGGGGCGGACCGGGGGGGTCGGCCGGCCGGCGCCGATCGCGCCCACGCCGAACAGCGTGGCGGAGAGCGCCGCCACCGCCGCCACCCGCCTGGACCTCGTCCCCATCCCGCCTCCCGGCCGGGGGGTGGGGCGGGTCACCCCCGCCCCACCCGCTCCGCCATCCGCTAGATCTGGCCGTGCACCCCGGCGTCGGAGCCGGCGTGCGGCATGGCCACGTACGGGAACGAGCCCCCGAAGGGGAGGTCGTTCTCGTCCACGCCGTCGGCCAGGTCGTTCGGGTTCCCGACCAGCTCCCCCTCCACGACCTGCAGGGAGATGTCGATCACGTCGTCGACGAGCCGGCGGCCGTTCGGGTACCCGGCCACGTCGCCGCCGATCACCCCGAGGGGAGAGTGCTCCGCGCAGGGGCCCTCCTCGCAGGGCGGGATCGACATGTTCAGCCTGAGCATCTCGCCGGGCGTGATCGCGCCGACCTGCGCGTTGCCGGCCAGCGAGTTGAGCCCGTCGATCCCGGTGACGAACACGGACACCAGGTCGTCCCGAGGGGTGGCCGGCGCCGGGATCCCGTAGACGGCCTCGATCAGCCCCGGGAGCTCCGGGTCGGTCACGTACCCCCCGAAGTTGGCCAGGTCCCCGGCTGGCTTCGATCCGTTCCACTTGTCCTTGTCGCCCACCGGGATGACCACCTCGTTCACGAGGGGCATGCCCAGCCGGGAGACCTGGACGAACGGCCCCGAGAGGTCCTGGGTGCCGTTCGCCTTCTGGACCCGGGTGCTCCGCCGGGAGGCGGTGCTCCAGATCCCGATCACGGGGTTCTTCCCGGGGGCCTTGTTCAGCGCCAGCTGGGCCTTGGGGACCTGGATGGCCAGGGTGTTCACGTTGAACCCGGCCAGCGTGTCGTCACCCGCCTCCGAGAAGTCGGCCCCGTACAGGAGGTCGAAGACTCGGAGGTCCAGGAAGAACGGGTCGTCGGACTGGCCGGCGAACGCCCTGCTCGTGCCGTTCATGAAGGGCCGGACCCCCGCGGACATGAGGGCCGCGTAGTTGGGCATCGACGCGGCGCCCACGTAGCTCGGGACCACGGGGGCGTCGTGGAGCAGCAGGACCCCCGGCTGCCCCCTCCGGATCCTGGTGAGGTCGTACCTCTGCCGGATCAGGAGGTTGGGGTCGCCGAGCGACGTGACCGGCCCGTTGTTCATGATGAACGAGCCGGGGTTCACGTGGATCGTGTCGAACGTGAACCGGTAGGTGATGTCCCACACGGCGTCGCCGTCGTTGTCGACCTTGATGTCGTAGCGGGCGTTCTCGTCGAACAGGTAGAAGTTCGGGCCTCCGGCCGGCTCCTCGAACGGGATCCAGCTGGAGATGATCGTCACGGTGTTCGGCCTGTCGGGCGAGACGAACGCGTAGACGTCGGTGTTGTCGACCCGGGGGTCGCCCGCGATGAGCGGCGCCTCCCGGTGGCTCGACGCGCCTCCGGGCGCCGGGCCGAGCCCCGCGAACAGGCCCGTCCCCAGCGCCAGCGACGCCACCGCCGCGACCGCCGCCCGGCGGGTTCGCTTCATGGTGGTCACAGGGATCCTCTCCTCGTCTCTTCGGCTGGTCGCTGTCGCCGCCCCGCCGGCCGGACCCCCCGACCCGGCGCCGCCATCACCTCCCGCCAACACGTGCGGCGGCGATCGGGCGTACTTCGCGGCGGAGGGGCGATCGGATCAGCGGTGAGCGCGGGAGGCCCGGAGGAACCCCCAGAACATCACGGCGATCCCTCCGGTCAGGGTGAGGGAGAAGCCCACCAGGATGCCCTTAGCCGCGAAGGCGGAGCCGCCGGCCACGATCGTCGCGCCGAGGGCGATGAGGAGGGTTCCCCAGAACCGGTCCCGGAGCTCGCGGCGACCCCGCATCCGCCAGGCCGACCACAGCGTGCCGAGGACCAGGACGGCGTACCCCACGTAGCTGTAGAGCACCCCGAGGCGGTAGGCGTCGCTGGTCGCCCCGAGGACGTCCTTCCCCGAGGGCAGGTCCTCTCCCAGGGCCCCGACGGCGATCAGGGCGTCGGTGACCCGGGCCACCGCGAAGGCCGTGGCGAACACGAGCACCAGGAAGACGCCCCAGGCCACCTCCCGCCTGGGGACGAGCAGGAACAGCTCACCCTGGGCCAGGTAGGGAACCGTGAGGACCGCGCCGAGCAGCCAGTACGCCCGGAACTCCGCGGGGGTCCACCCCGACAGGGCTCCGAGCATGAGGGCCGCCGAGGCGCCGGCGTACATCAGGAGGGCCAGGGCCCAGAAGGCCTGGTGGGGCCGGCGGCGGGCCAGGAACTGCCGGCCGAGAAGCCCGGCGAAGGCGAGCGAGAAGAGCGCCGAGAGGAGCGGCAGGACCCACACGTCAGACCTCCTCCCCCCGGCCCAGGACCTCCTCCCCCCGCAGGGCCCGCCGGAGCAGCTTACCGGTGGCGTGCCTGGGGAGCTCGGGCACGATCTCGACCTCCCGGGGGACCTTGAACCGGGCCAGGAGCCCGGCGGCGTGGTCGATCAGCTCGTCGGGCGACGCCCGGGCCCCCGGGTGGAGGACCACCGAGACCCTGACCGCCTCGCCGGTCCGCTCGTCGGGGACCCCGATCGCGGCGGCCTCCGACACCGCCGGATGGCGGAGCAGCGCCTCCTCCACCTCCCGGGGGTACACGTTGAACCCCGAAACGATGACCAGGTCCTTCTTCCGGTCCACCAGGTACAGATAGCCGTCCTCGTCCCGGTACGCCACGTCCCCCGTGCGGAGCCAGCCGCCCTGGATCGCCCGGGCGGTCTCGTCCTCCCGGCCCCAGTACCCCAGGAACACGTTCGGGCCCCGGACCACGATCTCCCCGGGATCGCCCTCCTCGACGTCGTCGCCGTCGTCGTCCACCAGGCGGACCTCCACCCCGGGGAGGGGCAGGCCGATCGAGTCGGGCCGGGCCTCCGGGCCCAGGGCGTTGGTGGTCACGGCGGGCGCCGTCTCGGTCAGGCCGTAGCCCTCCCAGATCGTGACCCCGTATCGCTCCCGGAACCCCTCCAGGACCTCGCCGGGGAGGGGGGCGGCCCCCGACACCGCGATCCGCACGGACGACAGGTCCCGCTCCCGTCCGTCATCGAGGGCCAGCCATCCCCGGAACATGGGCGGCGCGCCGAACAGCGCCGTGATCCGGTGGCGCTCCACGAGGTCCAGGGTCCCGGCAGGGTCGAACCGGGAGCCCGGGTCGTGGGACACGAGCACCGCCGTGGCTCCGTGGCGGATCGTGATCCCCAGGACGACGTTCAGGGCGTAGATGTGGAACAGGGGCAGCACGAGGAGGACGACGTCTCGCTCCGCCCCGGCCAGGGCGGGGACGGCCTCCATCTGGTCGAGGTTCGACAGCAGGTTGCGGTGCGTGAGCATGGCGCCCTTGGGGTGGGCCGTCGTCCCGGACGTGTACTGGAGGACGGCCAGGTCGTCGTCGCCCACGGCGACCTCCGGCGCGTCCCCGGCTCGCCCCAGGGCCTCCTCGAACGACTCGGTCCCCGGAGGGACGGGTGGCCCGGTCACGACCTGGATGCGCTCGAGGCTTTGGAGCCGATCGCGGACGGCGAGCAGGGCGGACAGGTGGCTCATCCCGACGACCGCCAGCCGGGCACCGGCGTCGGCCAGGATGTAGCCGAGCTCCTCGGAGGTCAGCATCACGTTCAGCGGGACGGCCACGGCCCCGGCCCGGAAGGCCCCGTGGAGCGCGTAGACGAACTCGGGGACGTTCCCGAGGATGACGGCGACCCGGTCGCCGGGTCGCACCCCTGCGGACGCGAAGGCCGCGGCGGCCAGCGAGGCTCGTTCGTCGAGCTCGCGGTACGTGATCGGTCGGTCCCTGAAGACGAGGGCCGGCTTGTCGGGGAGCCGGGTCGCGGTAAAGGACAGGAGATCCGAGAGGTTCATCGGGGCCGAAGTCTATCCGGCCCTCCCCCCGGGAGGTCCGTTCCGCGCTGATACGATTCACCAGCCCCCATCGGACCGAGAGGTCGCTCCCAGGTGCACGCTCCGCCCAAACTGCTGGTCAGCACGGCTCCGTTCTTCCGGCAGCCGCTCCGGGAGGCGTTCCGCGCCGTTGCGGAGAGCGGATACCGCTCGGTGGAGGTCATGGTCACCCAGGACCCCGCCACCCAGGAGCCGCACCTCCTCGCCGGCTTGGCCGGCGAGTTCGACCTCGCGGTCGAGGCCATCCACGCCCCCTTCCTCTTGATGACCCGGCGGGTATGGGGCACCGAGCCGACCGGGAAGATCTACCGGGCGGTGCGCCTGGCCGAGGAGGTCGGGGCCTCCCTGGTCGTGATCCACCCGCCCTACCGCTGGCAGGTCCGGTTCCGCCGGTGGATCGAGAGGAGCCTGGCCGAGTTCTCGGCCAGGACCGGAGTGATGGTGGCGGTGGAGAACATGTTCCCCGTCCGGTTGGGGGGCGAGCGGGGCGGGCTCACCTTCCACGCCGGGCAGCAGATCGAGGACCTGGAGCGGTACCCCTACCTCGTGCTCGACACGAGCCATGCCGCGGTGTCGGGACTGGACATCCTGGACTTCTTCCGCCGATACCAGGAGAAGATCCTCCACGTCCACCTGTCGAACAACGCCGGGAAGGGCTGGGACTCGCACCTGCCCGTGTACGAGGGCGTGCTCCCCACCAAGGACTTCCTCGACCTGGTCCGGGGCTCGGGGTTCGCGGGCACCGTCTCCCTCGAGCTCGACCTCCGCCCCTACCTCCGCGACGAGAAGCTCACCCGCGAGGTCCTGGTCCGCAACCGCGAGTTCTGCGAGGCCCACCTGGCCCTGGCCCCCGACCCCGGCCGCTGACCCCTTCCTCCCGGCAACCCTTGCCATCCACGGCGCCCGGCCGCATCATCTCGCCGACGCGGCGCCATCGAGGCGAGATCGCCCGGAACCTTCCGGACAGCCCGAGCGTCGGAGATTCGATATCCGTGTCCGGAGAGGGGTGCCCGGTGGAGACTCTCGGTGAAGGAGTGGGCTCGCGCGTGCGCGCGGGCCGTCGTTCTTTCCTGGCCGCGCTCGGCGCGGCCGTCGTGCTGGCCGGTTCCCTGAGCGCTCCCAGGCCTCGGCGGTGGGTAACTGCTCCGACGTACCCGACGTATTCCCGGTGGATCAGCTCTCCCCGGGCGACATGGCGGTCGGCTACACGGCCGTCCAGGGCAGGACCCCGGTCGCGTTCGACGTCGAGATCCTGGGAATCCTGGAGGATGGCATCGCGCCGGACCTCGACTTCATCATGGTCAAGGTCTCCGGGGCGGTGATCGACGAGACCGGTGGCATCGCCGCCGGGTTCTCGGGCTCGCCCGTCTACATCGGTGACGACCTGGTCGGCGCGATCGCCTACGGGTTCTTCGCGGCGGACCAGACCGTGGGAGGGGTGACCCCCGCCGAGGACATGGTGGAGCTGTTCGGGTACCCGAAGGCCACCGGCGCCCCCTCCAGGACGGTCGGACCAAAGCGCATGCCCCTCCCCCCGGCCGTGACGGTGCCCAGGGCACTCCGCCAGGCGGCGGCTGAGGCCACGGGCCAGCCGGAGAGCTCGTTCCCGACCACGGCCGAGCGGCTGACGGTGCCGGTCGCGATCTCCGGGCTGAACAGCCGGGCCATCGGAGAGCTCCAGCAGATCCTCGTGGAGATGAACTGGCCGGTCGCGCTGTATCGGGCCGGTTCGGCGGCAGCGCCCGTGCCGGGCGTGCCGGCCCCGCCGCCCCCGAACCCCGGGGAGCCCTTCGCCGGGGTGATCAGCTACGGGGACCTGACGTTCGCAGGGGTCGGGACGACCACGGCCGTCTGCGGGAACCTGGCCGTGGCCTTCGGTCACCCGTTCTTCTTCGAGGGGCCGACGACCCTGGGGATGAACGCGGCCGACGTGCTCACCGTGGTCAAGGATCCCAGCAGCCTCTTCGGCCCCTTCAAGGTCGCCAGCGTCGCCGAGAACCTCGGCGTGGTGGACCAGGACCGCCTGGCCGGGATCCGCGGGATCGGGGGGAGCATCCCCACCCTGGTCGGAGTGGAGTCCTCCGTCACGAACCCCGACCTGGCCAGGTCGAGGGACGGGGAGACCACGGTGGTCGTGCAGGAGGCCGTGCCCTTCGTGGCGGCCTTCCACGCCCTGCTGAACCTGGACGTCGCCTTCGACCGGATCGGGGACGGCACCACACGTCTGGGGTGGACAGTCACCGGCGAACGGGAGAGCGGAGGGGAGTTCTCGCTCACCAGGGAGGACATGTACTACTCCGGGTTCGACGCCTCGTTCGTGAGCATCTTCGACCTGTACATCGCGCTGCTCCGGATCCAGAACAACTCCTTCGAGGACGTCGAGTTCACGTCGGTCGACATCGACGGGAACATCACGCAGAAGGAGCTCCAGGCCACCATCACGAAGGTGCAGACGGCCAGCTCCCTCCAACCCAACCTACGCCAGAGGGAGTTCATCAAGGTCCAGCGGGGGACGCGGTTCACGATCCGGGTGTTCCTCGACCCCGCCGAGCCGGGCCCGCTCCAGACCGTCACGTTCACCATGAAGGTCACGAAGCAGGCCCCCAAGAGCGGCAAGCTGAAGATCGAGGGCGGAGGGCGGAGCGGCTACTACTACTACGGCGTCTCCGGGGCCACCGCGCCGACCGAGCGGTCCCCCGCCAACGGGGACTTCGAGGAGGGCCCCTCGTCGCTCGATGACCTGCTCGCCGAGATCGCTGGCGGGACCCACGCATTCGACCTCATCGCCACGCTCTTCCCCAAGAAGGTGACGGCCAGGCGGAACCGGGTGCTCCCCCAGGACACCATCGTCCTCGGAGAGCAGCAGGTCCGCATCATCGTCGTCGGCTAGAAGCCGCACGTACGGGACCCGGGGCCTGGCGTGTTCGAGCCTCGACCGGGCGGTCGCCCTCTCACGGCGCGCTCGGCTTCATGGCGGACGGGCCCCGTCCCGTTCCCGCACGTTGAGGAGGCGTCGGGAGAGATCCGGTACCGCCGTCCGTTCAACGTGCTCCACGGGACCCTCCCGCCCGCCAGCGCCGGCGCGCCCGCACCGCCCGAACGTCCGACGCGGGACCGAGCCCGTGCATTCGCCACGCACGGCCTGTGCCTCGGGTGTCCGACCACGGTTGCGACGCGAGGGGGTCCGGCGGAGATGCAGGCGCAGACGCGGCGGAGCGCCGGAGGCGCGAAGCCGCGGCGAGAACATCGCAGCGTAGGAGCCCCCTCGCGGCGCACCCAGGCGATCCCTCCGCAGGTGCGGAGTCGGAGGACTCTCCCGGGCACTGCACCCGGCGCGGGTTGCTAGCCTGCGGGGGTGCGGCGGTGGACGTTGGTCACGCTGGTGGTGCTGTTCGTCGTGCTGGTGGGCGCGGCGATCTGGCAGCTCGTGCTGCTCGACCGGTACGAGCCCGCCTCCGGGCCGCCCGCGACGGTGACCCCTACCTCGCCTGCACCGTGACCACGCCGGCCAGCAGCCGGTCGCTCCCCGTCCGGTAGGCCCGCAGGGCGTAGTAGATGGGGCCGCTCGCCGGAGCTGATGCGTCCGTGAAGCTGCGGGTCCCCGGCGGCAGCGACGTCGCTACGACCGTCGCCGCGTTCTCGTTCGCGACGTCGATCGGCGCCGTCGACCGGAGGACCTCGTAGCGGCCCACCCCGGCCATGGCCTCCGGGTCCGTGTCGTCGTCGTACGTGTCCCAGGAGAGCACCACGCCGGCTCCCGTCACGGAGGCCGTCAGGTCGATGGCTGGGTTGATCACGGTCATCTCCCAGAACGAGGCGGTGATCCCGTTGGCCTCGGCCACGGCGACGGCGTCCTCGAACTTCGCCCAGTCCTCGTACGGCTTCACGTAGTCCAGCGTGAAGACGTCGAACGTGGGACCGGTCGGGTGGTTGCGGAGCAGGTTGGCGAAGGCGGCCTGGCCGGCCCGGTAAGCCAGGTCGGCCTCGGAGAGACGTGCGCCCCCGGGCGCGTAGGTGAAGCTCTCGAACATCACCCCGTTGACGATCCCGGCGACCTCCTTGTACAGGTCGTAGCCGTTCACCACGACCTTGATCCCGGGATGGGCGGCGGTGATCGACTCCACCAGCGGTCGCACCCCCGCCTCGAGCGACGGGTGCGTGACGAAGAACGTGTCGAGGAACACCGCATCGGCGCCCGCCGACGCCGCCTGCCCGACCTTCTCGAGGATCACCGCCCGCCACGAAGCCGAGGCCGGGTCCGTGTAGAAGTTCCGCCCGCCGCCGTACGACTTGTAGTCGGGGTACCCGTCCGGCACCTTGACCCCCGACGCGTCCTTGAAGTCCACGTAACGGGAGTCGAACCCGCCTGGACCGCCTCCATCGCCGGCCAGGGGGGTCGCGTCCGGTCGGGGGTCCTCGCCGAAGGAGACGTAGCCGGCCACGGTGACCCCGGCCGCCTTCAGCTCGGCGATCTCGTCCGCATCCTGCGGATACACCGCGCCCAGGATCACGAGGTCGTACTTCGCCAGGTCCTCGGGGCGGTCGAGGTGGTTCTGGTACCAGGCCGACACGTCCTGGAGATCTCCGAGGTCGTGGGCCTTCCCGCCGATGTTGTAGGCCTCGATGTCCCACCCGCCCCAGTCGCTGTCGGGGTAGTACGTCCACCCGTCGCCGGTGCACTCGATCGTGGGGAACAGGTCCACGAAGCCCTGCTTCCGGTACTTCTTCACGCCCTTCGTGATGTCGGCCCGGATGTGCCCGAGGCTCCCGAGCTGCTCGTAGGCGATCTTCCCGGTCGGCGACCCCGTGCGGATCAGGAAGCGGTAGCCGGAGCCGTTCCCGCTCCACGCCAGCACGTTCCGCCGGAGGTTGAGGACGAACTTCCCGAGCTTCTTGGGGACCTGGAGCCGGATCTGCAGCGGATAGGTCCCGCAGGCCTGGTACCCGACGTAGGCGAGGGTCCCGGAGGACCACACCGCCGCGGGGTCGGCCTTGGGCGTGGGAGGGAGGGTCTCGTAGACGAACTGGGGATCCTGGAACCCTCCCCCGGCCCGGCGGCCCGCCGAGGCGTCCCCGGCGGGCGTGAGGAGGGCGAGGACGAGGAGCAGGGTGAGGGCGATGGCGCGATCCCTGATGGCGGGGTCCTTTCGTCCGCCAGCGTCGCGCCTCCGCCGGAAGTCCTACGACCAAGAGGCTAGCGAGCCTCCGCCGAAAGGGGAAGCGGATCCGAGGGATACGCGGGGAAGATCCCATCGAACGTGACGTGGCGCCCGTTACCGGGCGCCCACCCCGAGCTGTCTATCGGGCCCGGAACTTGAGGGTGGCGATCAGGAGGCGCTTGGAGGCCCCCGTCCGGTAGGCCCGCAGCGCGTAGTAGACCTTCCCGGAGGCCGGCGCGCCGCGGTCGATCACCTGGCGGGTCCCCCGGGGCAGGCCGGTGGCCACGACCGTGGCCGCCCGCCAGTCGGCCCCCGTGCGGAAGGGCCGGTTCAGCCGGCGGAGCTCGTAGGAGCCGACCGAGGACATGACCTCGGGGTCGGGATCGTCGGCGGAGACCTTCCACGTGACCTTGAACCCCCGGGCGATGGGCACCGCCTTCAGGCCCCAGGCCGGGTTCACCAGGACCATGTCCCAGGTCCCCAGGGTCATGCCGTTCGCGGCCGCCCTCGACGCCGCCACGTCGACCTTCCCCGAGGCCGAGTACGGCTCGATCGCGTCCAGGGAGAGGAGCGAGAACCTCGGCTCCTCGGGCCAGCCCCGCACGAAGTTCGCGTCGCGGGCCAGCTCGTCGCGGATCGGGTCGAGGGCGGGGTCGATCCGCACGCCCCCGGGAGCGTAGGTGAAGCTCTCCATCATCACGCCGTTCACGAGGTTCCCCACCTCGAAGAAGGCCTGGTAGCTGTTGATCACGACGTACAGGTCCGGATGGGCCGCCCGGATCGCGCCCACGGCGGCGTGCAGGCCGGGGGCCAGCGAGGGATGGGCCAGCTCGAACCCGTCGAGGAAGACACCGTTGGCCCCGTTCGCCACGTGGTCGGCCACCTGGGCGAGCAGGACACCCTGCCACGAGGCCGACCGGGGGTCGGTCACGTACCACCGGCAGCTCGCGCTCTCACCGTCGTAGTCGGGGAACCCGTCGGGGACCTTGGCCCCGCCCACGCTCCGGAAGTCCACGTAGCGCGAGTCGTATCCGCCGGGCCCCTGCCCGTCGCCCTTCAGCGGGTCGCTCGGCGAGCAGCGCTTGTCCAGCGTGAAGCTCACGTACCCGGCGACGACGTCGTTCCCCTTGCGGAGCGTGGCGTACTCGCTCGAGAACCACGGATAGGTCGCCGCCAGGATCACCAGGTCGTGCTTCCCGAGGTCCTTGAGCCGCGGGAAGCCGTACCGGTAATAGACGACCGCGTTCTTGAAGGCCGGCAGGGTGTGAGGGTCGGGGGCCAGGACGTAGGCCTCGACGTCCCAGTAGCCCCAGTCGCTGTCCGGATGCCAGGTCCAGCCCTCGTTGGGGGGCCCGCACAGGATCGTGGGGTAGAGGTCCACGAACCCCTGGCCCCGGTGGGCTGCCGTGATCGACGCCGTGAGGTCGAGGTACGCGTTCCCCGAGGGGAGGGGGCCCTGGAAGGCGATCGGCCCCCCGGGCCCGTCGGCCCGCACGACCAGGGTGTAGGGCGGGAAGCCGCCCCCCCAGGGCCGGACGTTGCGGCGCAGGTTCACCAGGTACGTCGAGCCGGTCGAAAGCTGGGCCGGGACCTCGAACCGGAAGGTCACCGGATAGGTGCCGCACACCTGGAACGGGCCGAACGGGTTCTGGTTGGTCAGCCAGACCTGGTGGGGGTCCGCCTTCGGGGTGGGAGCGAGGGTCTCCTGCACGAACCGAGCCGGCACGGCGGCCGTGGCCGGCGGACCGAACGCACCGACCGGGAGGGCTCCCCCGAGGAAGGCGACAACGATGAGGGTTCGAGTGGCGCGACGCATCCCAGGACGCTTCGGTCATCGGCGCCGCGCCCACCGAGCTTGATCGTGCCGCCAGCGTACGGCCAGGGGCCCGCCGCGTGAAGCGGATCCGGGGAACCGTTCAGTAGGGCAGGACGGGGTGCTCCGCCTCCTCCAGGGCCGCCAGGAGGGCCCGGGCCTCCCGGCCGTCGAGCGCCCCGTCCACGAGCGGGAGGATCAGCTCGTCCTCCTTCGCGAGGTGAAGGCCCAGGATCGAGTACAGGCCGTACAGCACGCGCCGGATCGCGCTGGCCTGCCACCGGGTGAGCGCCTCGCCCCGGAGCGTGCCCCGGAGGAGGTCGAGCTCCTGGGCCAGCCTGGACAGCTCCAGGTGGTCTCGGCCCATGAGCCGAACGGCGAGGTCCCCATCCACCGCCCGTTCCACGGCCGGGTAGAGGACCCGGTCCTCCGCCCGAGCGTGGGGCACCAGCTCCTCGGTCAGGAACCGGCGGATCCGGTCGATCCGCCCGGCCAGCTCCGGCACGGTCAGGGCGCCCACCGCGTCGGCCAGGGACCGGAACACCTCCACGCGCCGGAGAAGCTCCCCGTGCATCCCCCGGATCGTCGCCTCCACCTCGCGCATGGCAGCCTCCTCGGGTCGTCGACCCCACGGTAGGCGGCATGGTTCGCGACGGGACCGGCCGACCGGCCCCCGAACGAGGGGTCGCCGGGCCGGGCCGGGCCGCCGGGTCCTACAGCAGGACGGAGCGGCGGGACATCAGGTTCCGGTACAGCGACTGCTGGATCACGTCGCGGATCCGGTCGGTGAGCTCGAAGACCAGCATGGCGTCCTGCCAGGCGTCGTCGGGCTGGTCCTCCGTGTGGATGGGCTCGCCGAACTCCACGATCCACTTCGACGGCAGGGGGATCGCGCCGAGGGGCCCGAGCCACGGGAAGAGCGGGGTGACCGGGAAGTAGGGGAGGTCGAACAGGCGGGCCAGGATCCGGATGTCTCCGATCTTAGGGTAGATCTCCTCCGACCCCACGATGGACACGGGGATCACCGGTACCTTCGCCCGCAGCGCGAGCTCGATGAACCCGCCCCGCCCGAAGCGCTGGAGCCTGTACCGGTCGCGATAGCTCTTCCCGACCCCCTTGTAGCCCTCCGGGAACACCCCGAGGAGCTCCCCCTCCGAGAGGAGCCGGAAGGCGTCATCGGCGTTGGCCGGGGAGTTCCCGGACTTGCGGGCCAGCGGGGCGATGAACGGCATCCGGAACGCGAGATCGGCGGCCAGGAGGCGGACGTGCCGCCTGGCCGGGTGCCGGTCGAGCACGCCGAACTTCATCATCACGGCGTCCACGGGGATCGTCCCGGCGTGGTTGGCCACGAGGAGAGCCCCTCCCTCGGGGGGCACGTTCTCCATCCCCCGCCACTCGATCCGGAACCACCGGTCCATCAGCGGGCGGGCCAGCGGGAGCAGGATCCGCTCGGTCAGCTCGCGGTCGAAGCCGTACCGATCGACCTCGTAGTCGCCGGTCATCCTCCGGGCCAGGGACCGGAGGACCTCGCGCACCGCCTCGGCCGAGAACGGCCCGATGCGTTCCGGTGCGGCGGGGAGGTGGACCCGGCAGAACCCCGTGTCGCCTACGGCCCGGTTCCGGCACCTCCGTCCGCTCGCCGTGAGCGCCCTGCACCGCCCGGGGTCCGCGCGCGACAGGGGGAGCTCGATCACCTGGGCCACGGTCACTCCCTCCCGCCGGCCGGGGCCGGCTCCTCCGACCGACGGCGGAGGAACTCGTAGACGTCCCGCTCCCACTCCTCCACCCGCTCCGGGGTGATCAGCCGGCGGAGGCGCCGCTTCTCCGCGAAGTCGAGCAGCGTGTCCCTTGTGGTGTGCCGGAACCGGTAGCCGAATCCGTCCTTCAGGCGGCCGTTGTCGGCCACCCGGCCGTACAGCAGGAAGCGGAGCTGGTCGGTGGCGTAGTCCACCAGCCCCACCCGGCGGAGCACGGCCCCGAGCGGGCGGACCAGGGGCAGGGGCACGGGCACCGGCGGGCGCCCGAGGGTCCGCAGCGCCTGGGACAGGTAGACGACCCCGTCGGCGGCCACGTTGTAGATGCCCGGGTGGTGCTCCCGGACGGCGCGGTCCAGGACCTCGATCGCGTCCTCCTCGTGGATCAGCTGGATACGCGGGTCGAACCCGAGCGGGGTGGGGATCAGCGGGAGCGAGAAGTACCGCGTGAGCGTGGTCTCGATGTCGGGGCCCAGGAAGTTCGCGAAACGAAGGATCGTGAGGTCCACGTCGGGACGGCGCCGGCCGAAGTCGCGGGCGTACTGCTCGACCTCGACCGAGTCCTTCGAGTACCCGGTCCGGGGCACCGAGCGCGCGCTCATGTCCTCGGTGAAGAGGGACGGGTCGCGGGGGTCGGCCCCGTAGACGGCCGTCGTGGACTTGACGATGACCCGCTTGACCCGCTCGGCCTTCTGGCACGCCGCGAAGAGCTGGAGCGTGCCGATCACGTTGAGCTCCTTCATCGCCGCCCGCCCGCCGACCCGGGGCGGCGTGGCCACGATGTTGGGGTGGACCACCGTGTCGACCTCCGTGGTCTGGAGGATCTTCACGACGAGCGGGTTGCGGATGTCGGCCCGGACGTACTCGGTGCGTTCCAGGTCCAGCTCGGGCTCGTCGAGGTCCACGCCGACCAGGTACTCGACGTCGGGGTCCTGCTCCAGGCGCCGGGCCAGGTGCCCACCGAGGAACCGGGAGACCCCCGTGATCAGCACTCGCCGTCCCAAGTGGGCTCCGCTCCCTCCCAGCTGGTCCGCGCCTCGCCCGGTCCGAGGAGGCGGCGGGCTCAGACCCCCGCCGGCGGGGTCAGGATAACAGCGTCCCCCCGGCCGACGGCGAGGGCCACCGCCGCGCTCCCCCCGTTGGCCACGACGGCCAGCCAGCCCGAGGAGTCCACCAGGAAGGCGAGCTCGCGCGGTCCGACGTCCGCGTACGAGGCCACCCGGCGGAGGGTGTACGGGTCCACCGTGACGGCGTCCCCCAGCCCGGCCGTGGCCAGGTGCTGGGGCCGGACGTTCAGCTGGACGTTCCCGAAGCGATCCACGGAGAGCACCCTGGCCTCGATCCGCCCGTCCCCCACCACCGGCGCGGGCACCCCGACCCGGACCAGCCCTCCGCCCGACACGGCGGAGCCGACCTCCTCGAGGGCGAGGCCGGCGGCCAGGTGGGCGGCCACCGGGGAGAAGACGTCCCGGCCGTGGAACGTGGCCGAGACTGGCCTGCGGAAGAGGTCGTCGTTCTCGATGACCAGGGCCTGCCTGACGCCGCCGAGGACCTCCCAGGCCAGGGACAGGAGCCCGTTGTCCGGTCCCACGAGGATCGGCCCGGCGGCCGCCTCCACCGCGATCGGCCGGCGGGCCGTCCCCACGCCGGGATCGACGACGGCGAGGACGACGGCGTCGGCCGGCAGGTAGGGCGCCGCCCGGGCCAGGGTCAGCGCGCCCGCCAGGACGTCCTGCGGCGGGATGGCGTGGGTGAGGTCGATCACGCTCGCGTCCGGCGCGATCCCCGCGACCACCGCCTTGCAGACGCCGACGAACTCGTCCTCCACCCCGAAGTCCGTGAGGAACACGATAGGCCTGGCCACGGTCACAGGTTCTCCTCGATGAAGGCGAAGACGAGCTGGCGGGCTTCCTCGGCTCGGCCCTCGGTGAGGAGGGCGACCCCGTGGGCGTCGGTGGGGAGGATCTCGACCCGCTTGGGCGACCGGGAGGCCGTGTAGAAGGCCTGGGCGTCGCGGGCGGCGGGGCCGTCGCCGGTCCCGGCCAGGACGAGCTTGGGCGCGTATACCTTGAACAGGAGATCGGGTGTGGCGGCCAGGCCCTGGTAGGTCGCCGGGGCAGACAGGGTCACGACGCCGGTGAGCGGCTGGCCCTCGATCACCGGTCGGTCTTCGGCCAGGCGACCCGCGGCCACGAGCGCCGCCGTCCCTCCGATGTCCGCCCCCACGATCACCACCCGCCTGGCCCCGCGCTCCCGGAGCAGGTCGAACGCGGCGGTCACGTCCCGCCAGGTCTGCGGCACGTCCCGGGTTCCCCCCGAGCAGCCGGCCTCACCACCGGGACAGTACCCCCGGAGGTCGAACGTGAGGACGAGGTGGCCCCGGTCGGCCAGCTCCCCGGCGGTCTCGAACCAGTCGGACTGGTCCCCGTCGAGGCCGTGCACGAGGACCACTCCCCCGGCGCCGTCCCCGAACAACCGCCCGTCGAGCTCCACGCCGTCGGAGGTCCGGAACGTCACGGCCTCCGCTCCGGCCAGGGCCCACTCCGCCCGGCCGGACTGCCGGCACGCGCCGGCCAAGAGGAGGAGCAGGAGGACGAGAGCGACGGGGTTGGGCCGGCCGGGCCGCCGGGCGAAGGTCGCCGCGCGCCTGCGCACGGCCCTGCTACCCGGCCTACCGGCCCTGCTGCCGGCGCTGCCAGCGGGTCTTCTTGAGCAGCTTCTTGTGCTTCTTCTTCCGCATCTTCTTGCGGCGCTTCTTGACCAGCGACGGCACGCGTTCGTCCTTCCCTCTTCAGCCTGGATGGGGCGGGCCGATCAGTCGGTCCCGAACAGGTTCCGGAGATCGACCCGCTTCGCCCGGAAGGCCTCATCCAGGCGAACCGAGCCCAGTCTAAGGGCCTTGGGCGCCTCTGCCACGGGCGAGATCAGCCGGAGGACCCCCTCGTCGGCGGAGTGCTCGAGGTAGCCCATCCCGATCGTGCTCCCCGCGCCATCGGACAGGCCGACCAGGAGGCGGTCCAGCTCCTCGAGCTCGAAGAGAGCCGGGAGCGCCGGCATGAACACCGTGGGCTTGACCCGGTACCGCTGGAGGGGCTCGGCGAAGTACCGGCGCATGGCCTCCTCGCGGTTCGCGGCCCGCTGCTCGACGGACGTCGGGACGACCTCCGGGTGGACGGGGAGCGCGGCGACGTCCGTGGCGAAGAACCGGTTCAGGATCCCCAGGATGGGATCGAGCTCGCCCCCCCGCTTCAGCCCGATCACCAGCTCGGGCCGGAGGAGGTCGACCTTGTGGTACTTGAGGATCTGCCCGTACACCCCGCTGACCAGGCCCGACGTGTCCACGACCACGAACTCGGCGCCGGCCTCCCGGGCCCGGGCCAGGAGGCTGGCCGCCCCCGCCACCACGGGGAGCAGGTGTCCCTGGGGCGAGGTGGCCCCCACGAAGTAGATCGAGTCGGCAACGGCCAGGACGGCCGGCTCGAGGTCCGCCGCCGAGCGGACGAGCTTCATCCCCACCGTGGCCGGCGGTCCCACGCTCTTCTGCCCGAGGTCCACGTCGAGGAAGGCGGTGGTCCGGCCGTGCTCCAGGGCGGCCCGGATCATGCGCAGCGCCGTCGTGGTCTTCCCGGAGTCGAGCCCGCCGACCAGCGCGACGGTGTTCGCCCTGGTCACCGCTCGCTCGATGAGCAGCTGATAGTCGTCCACTGCGCCTCCGGGTTCGGGTCCGCGGACCCCTCCCGCAGGCGTCGCCTCGTCGCGCTAGCCGGCTTCCGTGTACCGCTGGTTCAGGTAGTGGTGGACCTCGTCCTCCCGGAGCCTGTACCCCCGTCCCACCCGGACGGCGGGCAGCTCTCCCTGGTTGATAAGCCGGTACACGGTCATCCTGGACACCCGCATGAGCTGTGCGACCTCACTCACGGTGACGAAACGAGCCTGGTAGAAGGAGTCCCTTGCCATTTCGGGGCGATTCTACCGGGCGGGGCCCACCGGCAGACAGCCCGTACGCCCGGGTCGCGCCCCGAACGTCAGGAGAGCTTCGCGGCGATGGCCTGGAAGCAGGGCCAGTAGGACTCGGGGCGGACGTTGTCGTCCATCACGATCACGGGGCCACACCGGCCCTGGGACCGGGCCACGATCAGGGCCGGGTCGTTCACGTCAGCGATCGAGATCGTCTCCACGCCGGCCTCGATCGCCGCTCCGGCGAAGCCGTGGTCGGCGAACACGAGGTCGGGGCGGACCTCGGCGAGCATCCGCTCCATGGGCTCGGGGCTGTGGGTGTGCACGGCCGAGCCGTGCTTGACGAGGACGGCGACGCCGTGGAGGTAGCGGATCTCCCGCCGGGTTCCCCGCCGGCCGCCCCTCCAGGCCTCCCCGTCGGACGGGGTGAGCAGCTCGACCCCCCGGGCCGCGAGGAGCCGTCCGACCTCCATGTAGAGCAGGGGCAGCCCCGTGGGGTGGCCGGTGGCCAGGATCACCCGCTCGCCCCGGCGACAGGCCAGGGCCAGCCGCTCGCCGACCTCCTCGCACGCTGCCAGGACCCGCTCCGGGTCGACCTCCACGGGACCCCACCGGACCCGGCGGTCGGGCGCGAAACCGGCGGCCCGGCCGACCAGCTCCAGCGCCTCGCGGGCCGAGCAGCTCCCGGCCAGGCCGGTCATCCCGAACTGGAGGATCGGGTCGCCCTCGCACAGCCGACCGATCTTCCACAGGACGTTGTCCATCGGATGGCTGACCTCGATGCCTGCCGCCCCGCCGGACAGGAGGCCGCGGACCAGCTCGTCGCGCGGGTACGATCGCGGCGTCCACCGGTCGTCGGGGACCGGCAGCCGGCGGATGTGAGCTTCCATGGAGGACATCCCACCGATGGTACGGGAACCGGACACGCCCGCCCCGCTCGCCTCCAGGAGGTTCGGACCCGAGCGGCGGGCCGACTTCTTCGCCCTGCACTCCACGGCCAACGGCTGCGGCTGGTGCCGCTGCGTGGCCTGGTGGGTCCCGACCTGGGACGGCTGGTCGGCACCCTCCGCGGAGGAGTCGGTCCCAACCGCCTGGCCCCTCACGACGGATCGCCCGCTGTGGTTGCATGTTCCGGCCGCCCGGGCGCGTTGCCCGGCGATCCGGAGGTAAGGCTGAGATGATCGACCTGTCGCTTCAGGGCCGCACCGCCGTGGTGACGGGCGGGAGCAAGGGCATCGGGAGGGCCGTCGCCCTCGCGCTGGCCGGAGCCGGGGCCGACGTGGCGCTCGCCGCCCGCAAGCCCGAGGACCTCGAGAAGGCCGTCGCCGAGATCGAGGGCCTCGGCCGCAGGGCCCTGGGCGTCCCCACGGACGTCGGCGACCCGGAGCAGATCCGGGCGCTGGTGGAGCGCACCGCCGCGGAGTTCGGCGGGTTCGACATCCTGGTGAACAACGCCGGAGCGGCGCCGTTCTCCGCCACCGTCGACACGATGCGCCCCGACGGCTTCGAGAAGTACTTCCGGGTGAACTTCATCTCGGCCTGGTACGCGTGCCACTTCGCCGCCCCCGTGCTCCTCCCGCGGGGGCCGGGCGCGTGCGTGCTGAACGTCGCGTCGGTGGCCGCGCTGATGGCCACCCCCTCGCTCAGCTACTACGGGACGGCGAAGGCCGCGATGGTCAGCCTGACCAGGACCCTGGCCCAGGAGTGGGCGGCCGACGGCGTCCGGGTGAATGCCGTGGCCCCCGGGTGGATCGACACGGACATGAACGCGATGCTCCGGGCGAGCCCCGACATCGAGCGGACGATCGTCTCGCAGATCCCGATCGGCCGGTGGGGCACGGCCGAGGACGTGGCCGCCGCGGCCCTGTTCCTGTGCTCTCCGGCCGCCTCGTTCATCACGGGGGCCACGCTCGTCGTGGACGGGGGCCAGACCATCACGGGCCGCCTGGTCCCGTAGGGGCCGATGGAGCTCCGCGGTGCGGTCGCCGTCGTCACCGGGGCCTCGGCCGGCATAGGGCGGGCCACCGCGTGGGCGCTGGCCGGAGCCGGGGCCCGCGTGGCCATGGCGGCCCGGCGGGCCGAGCGCCTCGAGGAGCTCCGGGGCGAGATCGAGGCTCGGGGCGGCGAGGCCCTGGCCGTCCGGTGCGACGTGACCGAGGTGGCCGACCTGGAGGGCCTGAGGGACGCCGTCATGGAGCGCTGGGGTCGGGTGGACGCCCTGGTGAACAACGCCGGGGTCCCCGGTTCCGGCCCGCTCGCCGACGCCTCCCTGGAGGAGGCCGAGCGGGTCATCGCCGTGAACTACCTGGGGGTCGTCCGGGCCACCAGGGTCTTCCTCCCCATCCTCCTGGACCAGGGGAGCGGGCACGTGGTGAACGTGGCCTCGGTAGCCGGTCGGTTCGGCTTGCCGGGGGCGTCGGTCTACAGCTCCACGAAGCACGCCGTGGTGGGGTTCTCCGAGTCGCTGCACTTCGAGGTGGAGCCCCGAGGCGTCAGGGTCACGGCGCTGAACCCCGGGTTCGTGCGCACCGAGGGGTTCCCCCAGAGGGGCCTGCCCGGGATCGTGGTGATGCGGCCGGAGCGCGTAGCCCGGGCGGTGCTCCGCGTGCTGCGGAGCGGCAAGGCCCCGGAGGCCACCGTTCCGGGGTGGTACAAGCCGCTCGAGATGTTCCGGCTGGCCACCCCGCCCCTCTACCGGTGGGGGCTCCGGATGGCCGACCGGGTCCGCCGCCGCCTCCCCGACGAGGGCTGACCCCCCCGGCCGCTAGGGCGTCCTCGGCCCCCCGATGCGGTGGACCTTGAGGAGGTTGGTCCGCGCGTAGCCGACCGGCGACGACGCCACCATCACGATCACGTCCCCGTCCGCGGCCAGTCCCCTGGCCAGGAGCCCCTCCTCCATACCGGCGATCATCGCGTCGGTGTGCGGCGGGACCTCCGTGGGCCACGGGCGGACCCCCCACTGGAGGCACAGGGCCCTGCGGACCCCGTCCACCGGGGCGAACGCGTGGATCGGGACCCGGGGCCGCTCGCCGGCCAGGAGGGCCGCCGTCCGGCCGGTCCGGGTGAAGCAGGCGATCGCGGCGGCGTCGGGGTGCTGGGCGGCCACCTCGGCGGCGGCGTGGGCGATCGCGGAGGGACCGTCGCGGTGGCGGCAGTCCGGTCCCTCGGCCTCGAACAGGCGGCCCCGCCGCTCCGCGACCCGGGCGATCCCGGCCGCGGTCCGGGCCGCCTCCACCGGGAACTCGCCGATCGCCGTCTCGCCCGAGAGCATCACGGCGTCCGCGCCGTCCAGCACCGCGTTGGCCACGTCGGAGGCCTCCGCCCGGGTCGGCCGGGAGGCGTGGAGCATCGACTCGAGCATCTGGGTGGCCACGATGGCCGGCGTCCCGGCGCCCCTGGCTCGCGTGATGAGCTCCTTCTGGAGGACGGGGATCTCCTCCATGGGGAGCTCGACGCCCAGGTCGCCCCGGGCCACCATGACCCCCTCCGCGCTCTCGACCAGTGCCCCCGCCGCCTCCACGGCCATCCGGGTCTCGATCTTGGCGACCAGCGGCACCCGCCGGTCCCCCATGAGCGCCCTGAGCTCCTCGAGGTCCTCCACCCGGCGCACAAACGACTGGGCGACAAGGTCGACCCCCAGGTCCAGGGCCCGGGCCAGGGCCTCCCGGTCCGCGTCGGTCACGGGGGGCAGGCCGAGCCGCTCCGAGGGGGGGTTGACCCCCGAGCGGGACCGGACCGCCCCGCCCCGGACCACCTCCGTGGCCACCTCCCGGCCGCTCTCCCTGACGACCAGCTCCACCGCCCCGTCGGCCAGCAGGATCCGGTCGCCGGGTCGCACGTCCGACCCCAGCCCGGCGTAGGAGACCGGGGCCCCGTCCCCGTCGCCGGGGCCTCCGTCCGGGCGGAGGACGAAGGACCGGCCCGGCTCGAGCTCCAGCGGCTCGACGGACAACCGGCCCAGGCGACCCTTGGGGCCGGGGAGATCGGCCATCACCCCCAGGCTCCGGCCGAGCGCCCCCTCCGCCTCCCGGACCAGTCGCACGGCCTCGGCGTGGTCCTGGGGCGTCCCGTGGGAGAGGTTCACCCGGAACAGGGCCGCTCCGGCCTCGGCCAGGCTCCGGACCATGGCCGCGTTCCGGGTGGCCGGGCCCAGGGTGACGACCAGCTTGGTGTTCGGGCGCCCCGGTTCCTCCGGCGCGTTCACGGGACCAGGCCGTGAAGGGGGAAGATCGTCCGGCGGACGTCGGCCACGACGCCGGGCACGGCCACGTCGCCGCGTCCGGGTGGCGGGTCCTCCTCCGAGAGCGTCGTGGGGACGGGCGCCCGGAGCCGGCCCTCGGCCTCCTCGATCCATGCGCCGGGCAGCAGGTCGGGAACCTCCGCGCCGGCCATCTCGGCGAAGTAGATCGTCCAGGCCCTCGGCACCACCCGGGCCCACTGGTAGCCGCCGCCTCCGGTGGCCACCCACCGGCCCTCCGCGGCGTCGTGGGCCAGGCGGTGCAGCTCCACGGCCGCCTCGCGGTAGGCCCGGGTGGACAGGCGAAGGTTGGCCAGGGGGTCGGAGACGTGCGTGTCGCACCCGAGCTGTGTGACCAGCACCTCCGGCTTCCACGCGGTGACCAGCGGCGGGACCACCTCGTGGAAGGCCTGGAGCCACCCGTCGTCGCCGGTGTCGGGGGCCAGAGGGACGTTCACCTTCGTGCCCTCGGCGTCCCCCCCACCCATCTCGGGCACGAACCCGGACCCGGGGAACAGGTACCGGCCGCTCTGGTGGAGGGAGATCGTCAGTACCCGGGGGTCCTCGTAGAAGATGGCCTGGGGCCCGTCCCCGTGGTGGACGTCGACGTCCACGTAGGCGATCCGCTCGGCCCCCTGCTCGAGGAGCCGGGCGATGGCCACGGCCGGGTCGTCGTAGACACAGAAGCCGGAGGCCCGGGAGGGCATCGCGTGGTGGAGGCCGCCGGCGGCGTTGAAGGAATGGTCGGCTCGCCCGCTCCACACCTCGTCGGCCGCGACGATCGACGCCCCGGCCACCCACGCCCCCGCCTCGTGCATGTCCGGGAAGATCGGGTTGTCGCCGGGGCCGTAGCCGTACCTTGACCAGTCCCCGCTCTCGCCGTGGCCGGCCCGCCGGGTGGCCTCGATGAAGTCGTCGGTGTGGACCAGGCCGACCTCGTCGTCGGCGGCCTGCCGGCCGGGAACCGTGCTCACGTTCTCGCGGCCGGGGAGCCCGTACTCCTCGATCAGCCGCCAGGTGAGGAGCACGCGCTGGGGGCGCAGGGGGTGCTGCGGCCCGTGGTCGTAGATCCGGGCCTCGGGCGTCTGGACCAGGGCCACGGACCGGCTCACGTTCCCCGGCCCTCCGCGAGCCCGGCCTCCGCGTCGGCCACCGCTCCGGCCGTGCGGAGGACGAGCTCCCCCAGCTCCTCCTCCCCGATCGTGAACGGGGGACCAAGCATCACCAGGTCGCCGTCCGTCCCGTCGGCGCACCCCGTGCTCGGATAGACGAGCAGCCCACGCCGCCTGGCCGCGGCCACCACGCGCTCGGTGACCCGCTCGGATCGGGGGAACGGCTCGGCGGTCCCCCGGTCCGCGACGAGCTCGATCCCCGCCATCAGGCCCAGCCCCCGGACGTCGCCGGCGATCGAGCTCCGATCGAGGGCCGTGCGGAGCTCGGCCAGGAGGCGGTCCCCCAGCGAACGGCTCCGCTCGACCAGGCCGCCGTCCCGGAGCCGGCGGAGGACGGCCCGCCCGGCGGCCGCCCCCACGGCGTGGTGGGAGAACGTGAACCCGTGGACGAACCCGCCGCTCGAGACGGTCTCGAACACCTCGCCGCTCGCCACGCACAGGCCGAGGGGCCAGTAGCCGCCGGCGGCGCCCTTGCCGGCCACCAGGATGTCGGGGCGCACCCCCCAGTGGTCCACGGCGAACCAGGATCCGGTCCGGCCGAACCCCGTCATCACCTCGTCGGCGATCAGGAGGACGCCGTGCCTGGCGCAGACCTCCCCCACCGCCGCCCAGTAGTCGTCCGGCGGGACGGAGGCCCCGAGCGCCGCGCCGACCACGGGTTCGGCGACGAACGCCGCGACCCGCCCGGGGCCCTGCTCCAGGATCGCGATCTCCAGCGCGTCGGCGTGGGCCTTGCCGCACGCTGCCGGGTGCTGGGGGAGCGGGCAGCGGTACTCGTGAACGGCGGGGACGTGGACAGTCTTGTCGAGCCAGGGCTCGTACGGACGGCGGAGGGGCTCGCGCCCCGAGGCGTCCAGCGCGCCCCTGGTGTTCCCGTGGTAGGAGCCCTTCCGGGCCACGATCACCGACCGGTCGGTCTCGCCCCGGGCCAGGTGGTAGGCCCTGGCCAGCTTGAGGGCGGTCTCCACGGCCTCGCTCCCGCCGGACACCGGGTAGACGCGAGGCTCCTCCATCGGGAGCAGCGGGGCCAGCTCGCCGGCGTAGGCCTCCACGGCCTCCGTGGTGAAGGCCGTGCCGTGCACGTAGGCCAGCCGGCCGGCCTGCTCGGCGATCGCCGCGGCCACCTCGCCGTCCCCGTGGCCGACGTTGACGACGAGCGCTCCGCCCGCGCCGTCCAGGTAGCGGTTGCCGTCCGAGTCCTCGATCCAGGCGCCCCGGCCCCGGACCGCGGTGGGCAGGGCCGTGCCGAGGGTCCTGGGGAAGACGTGGCTCACTCCGCAAGTCTAGTTCGCCCCCCCGGCCGCCCGCCCCCTGGCCGCCTATGCTGGGTCCGACCACGATGGCGCCTGTCCGTTGGATCCATCTCGCCAGCGCGCTCCTGTGGCCCGCGGCGGCGGCCCTCGGCCTGTGGAGGGCCCGGACGCTCCGTCGGCGGCGCTCCATGCGCCGCGTCCACGCCCTCATGGTCCTCGGCCTCGCCGTGGGGGCCGAGAGCCTGATCCAGGCCCTCTCCCCCAACCACGCCTCGGGCGCCGCCCACCTGGTGGCCAACCTGATCCTGGCCCTGGCCGGAGCGGCGGCCCTGTTCGTCCTCTCCGCCTACGGCACCGAGATGGCGAACGAGGAGCGAGTGCTCTACGCGCTCTCCCGCGGGCACCTCGGCGACGGGGGCGTGGAACGGCCGGCCCGGCCGCTGTCCCCACGGGAGATCGAGGTGCTCGGGTACCTGTGCCGGGGACTGAAGACCGATGAGATCGCCGAGCGCCTCTCGCTCTCGCCCCACACCGCCTCGACCCACGTCCGGAACCTGATGCGCAAGCTCGAGGTATCGAGCCGGGTCGACGCCGTCTCCTGGGCGATCCGCCACGGCCTCTACGACCCCGTGACCGGCAAGTCCGATCCGTCCCGGTTCGCGGGGGGCTCCCCTCGAGCCGGGTAGCGCGCCGGCAGCCCGATTACCACCGCCTCGGTAGGCGCATTACCGCGTCCCTGCGATTGGCGAAGCCCTTCCCGGCCCCTACGTTCGGGGGGCGGCCGGGTGGAGGCCCGGCCGCTTCCGCGCGCCCGGCCGAGGCCGGGAGGAAGGGGAGGTCGATGCTTGGACGACGACGTTCGCTCCGGCGGATGGCCGCGCTCGTGGTGGTCGCGCTGGCCCTGGCGGCCTGCGGAGGCGATGGCGACACCGCGGCGGACGGTGAGGGCGACGGGGACGAAGGGGGAGCCACGCCGATCCACGTGAGCCTCTCCGAGTGGATGGTGGCCCCGGGCGAGATGGATGGCATGGAAGGGATGGGGGACATGGGCGGCTTCACGGCCCAGGCCGGTGAGGTCACCTTCGAGGTCCACAACGACGGGACGGTCCCTCACGAGCTCGTCGTGGTGAAGAGCGACCTGGCCCCCGGCGCCCTCCCGGTGGCCGGCGGCGCCGTGGACGAGGCGCAGGTCGAGGTGATCGGCGAGGTTGAGGAGTTCGAGGCCGGGACCATAGAGACCGGCACCTTCCAGCTCGACGCCGGGAGCTACGTCCTGTTCTGCAACATCGCCGGGCACTACGAGCAGGGGATGAGCGCCCGCCTCACCGTCGAGTAGGGAGGGACGTCACCTCGTGTAGATCCCCTGGGGGTCGAGCTCCTCGCGGATCAGCCGGAGCTCCTCGTCCGTGGGGGGAGGGGTCTCGGCGAGGTCGTCCGCCACCGTGAGCTCCCAGCCGGTGGCCTCCCGGACCTGCCCCACCGAAACGCCCGGGTGGAGGGTGGCCAGCGTCATCTCCCCCGTTGCCCGGTCGAAACGGTACGTGCCGAGGTCGGTCACCGCGGCCACGGGACCGGCGCCCAGGAACCCCCTGGCCGCGTCCCTCTCCGGGTCCCCGGAGTGCCCCGGGCTGGTCCGGAAGTCGATCCGCTCCACGAACGACCGCCTGGCCTGGGGCATCATCACGAAGACCTTGCGGGCGTTGATGGCGATCTCGCACGCGCCCCCCGAGCCGGGGAGCCGGACCTTGGGCCTCGCGTATCCCCGGCCCCCGATCACCGTCGTGTTGATGTTCCCGAAGCGGTCGATCTGGGAGCCCTGGAGGAACCCCACGTCGATCAGGCCGGCCTGCAGGTAGTAGGCGAAGAGCTCGAACATGCTGGTCACGGCGGTCGAGCC
>JACQTL010000180.1 GCA_016210805.1 Actinomycetota bacterium
CCTCACCCCGTCGAGGTCCCGGACATCCCCCTCGATCAGCTCCACGTCCGACCCCACGCCGTCCAGGTTCTCCCGGCGCCCCGTGGAGAGGTCGTCGAGAACGCGGACGGCGAAGCCCCTGTCCAGGAGCTCCCTCACCAAGTTGGAGCCTATGAAGCCGGCCCCGCCGGTCACCAGGCAGCGCTCGGCGTCGGTCATGAGGAGAAAGGCTACCCGCTCGCCCCCTCCGGCGGCGCGTCGAGGAGCTCGGCGAGCAGCTCGTCGCCCTCGGCTCCCGGCTCGGGCCGGTAGGTCTTGACGGTGTCCTGGAGGAGGGCCCGGATGCGGGCCGGCTCGCCGCGTCCGGCGGCTTCGATCAGGAGGTCGACGCCCTGCTCGAGGGCCTCGGGGTCGGGCTCGTTCCCCAGGCGGGCCACGAAGATCTTCTCCGACTGGGTGGTCAGGAGCCCCTCCTCGGCCATGAGGATCTCCTCCTTGAGCTTCTCCCCCGGCCGGGCCCCGGTGAACTGGATCGGCACGTCGACGTCGGGCTCGAGCCCGGACAGCCTGATCAGGGCCTCGGCCAGGTCCATGATCCGGACGGGCTGGCCCATGTCCAGGACGAACACCTCGCCGCCCTGGCCCAGCGACGCCGCCTTGAGGATCAGCCGGACCGCCTCGGTCACCGTCATGAAGTAGCGCTCCATGGCGGGGTCGGTCACGGTGATCGGACCGCCCCGCTGGATCTGCTCCTCGAGGATCGGGATCAGCGAGCCCCGCGAGCCCAGCACGTTCCCGAACCGGACGGCCAGGAACCGGGTGGCGGTGGTCTCGTTCAGCCGGCGGACCACCATCTCGGCCACCCGCTTGGTGGCTCCCATCACCGACGTGGGGTTCACCGCCTTGTCCGTGGAGATCTGCACGAAGATGTCCACTCCCTGCTCGGCCGAGACCTCGGCCATCACCCTGGTCCCCAGGATGTTGGTGACCACGGCCTCCTGGGGGTGGGCCTCCATCATGGGCACGTGCTTGTAGGCGGCCGCGTGGAACACCACCTGGGGCTGGTGGGTGATGAAGACCTGGCGCATCCGCTCCCGGTCCCGGACGTCGGCCACCACGGGGAAGGCGGGCACGCGGGGCGCCGTCCGGCGGAGCTCCAGCTCCAGGCCGAACAGGCGGGTCTCGTCCTTCTCCAGGAGCACCAGCCGGCCGGGCTCGAAGGACGCGATCTGGCGGACCAGCTCCGAGCCGATCGACCCCGCCGCCCCGGTGACCAGCACCGTCCGGCCGTAGAGCAGGTTCCCCATCGCCTTGATGTCGAGGACGACGGGTTCGCGGCCCAGCAGGTCCTCGACCTTCACCTCGCGCACCGACTGCAGGACGATCCGACCCTCCAGGAGCGAGGTCACCCCGGGGAGGATCTGCACGGCCGGGCACCCCGCGGCCCGGGCGGCCATCACGACCTCCCTGATCACCTGTCCGGGCGCCGACGGCATCGCCACGATCACCGTGTCGACCCGCTCGTCCTTGACGATCGTGGGGATCAGCTCCCGGCCGCCCAGGATCCGGACCCCGTGCAGGTAGGTGCCCTGGATGTTCTTGTTGTCGTCGATCACCCCGACCGGCCAGTACCCGCCCACCCGGGAGTGGGTCATCTCCCGGACGAGCTTCTCGCCGGCCCGGCCTCCGCCGACCACGAGCACCCGCCGGCGCTGACCCTGGGCCCGGCCCGACTGGGTCACGACCTGGTACACGCGCTTGGCCATCCGGACCCCACCGACCCCCATCAGGGTGATCAGGAAGTCGAGGGCCAGGATCGACCTGGGGAGGGGCGGCACGTGGATCACGCCGCGCAGGAAGTAGGCGCCCATCCCCCAGGCCAGCGACCCGACCACGGTGGCCAGGATGACGTTCAGGATGTCCCTGGTCCCCACGAACCGCCAGGTCACGTTGTACAGGCGGAAGGCCGCGTTGGACACGACCTTGGGCACCACGGCGAGGGCCAGGAACACCGGGATGACCCCCAGGTAGTTCGCCTCGGAGGCCGGGACGCCGTCGGGGATCCGGCCGTCGAACCGGAGGAGGAACGCCCCGTACATCGCCACCACGAAGACGCCGAGGTCGGCGGCCAGGAAGAACCCCGTGCGCTTGCGCCCGGTGGGCGCCATCCACCCCCGGCCCATCTAGGCTGGCCTCCTCGCCAGGGGGATCCCCTCACGGAGGGTGGAGGCCACCCGCTCCACCTGTTCCTGGGTCATCGTGGAGTAGAACGGCACGATCATGATTCTGCTTGACGCCGCCTCGGTCTCGGCGAGGGGGAAGGGCACCAGGTCGTCGCGGCTCGCGTACGGGGGCTGCCGGTGGATGGCCGGCTCGAAGTAGGCCTTGGACTCGACCCCCCGGGCGTTCAGGTGCTCGACCAGGCGGTCCCGGTCGACGCCCGGGTCCACCCGGAGGAAGTAGACGAACCACGCCGGGTCGGCCCACTCGGCTCCCCCGGGCACCGCGAGCTCGGGGATGCCCTCCAGGGCCTGGTCGTACCAGGCCGCCACCAGCCCCCGCCGGGCCAGGATCTCGTCGATCCGGCGGAGCTGGGCCACACCGAGGGCCGCCGACAGCTCGTCGATCCGGTAGTTGAACCCCAGGCGGGTGTGGCGGAGCCAGGGGTCGCCCGTGCGCCGGCCCTGGTTGCGCATGCTCCGGACCCGCTCCTCCACGTCCGGGTCGTCACCCACCACCATCCCGCCCTCGCCGGTGGTGATCTGCTTGTTCGGGTAGAACGCGTACACGGCGGCCTGGGCGCCGGTGCCCGTGTGGACCCAGCTCCCGTCGGGCCTCTGGAACCTCGAGCCGACCGCCTCGCACGAGTCGGCGACCACCGGGAGCTCCCAGCGTCGGGCGACGTCGAGGATCGCGTTCCAGTCGGCCGGATGGCCGAACACGTCCACCGGCAGCACGGCGGCCACCCGGCGGCCGGTCACCGGATCGCGGAGGCCGCCCCGGTCCTCCTTGCACCCGTCCAGGTAAGCGGCCAGGAGGTCCGGCGAGAGGGACAGGGTGCTCGGGTCGACGTCCAGGAAGACCGGCTCGCCCCCCTCGTAGCGGATGCAGTTCGCGGACGCGATGAACGAGAAGCTCTGGGTGACCACGCAGTCCTCGGGCCCGATCCCGGCCGCCCGGACGGCGAGGTGGAGGCCGGCCGTGCCGCTCGACACGGCCGCGGCCCAGGCGTGGCCGGTGTGGTCGGCGAACCCCCGCTCGAAGTCGAGGGTTCGAGGACCGAGGGCCAGTCGTCCCGTCCTGAGCACGGACAGGACCTCGGCCTCCTCGTCCGGCCCGAGATCGGGCTTGGCCAGGGGGATGGGTTCCATGGGGCCCCGCGCGTGGGCGGGACCACCCCGCCCCGTTGCGCCGGAACAGGATAGCCGTCCCCCCGGCGCGGTGGAAGGCCTCAGCGGAACCGCGTCGCCGGGGAGGGCTCAGGCCGCGGCACCGAAGAGGCCGAAGAGGCCGGTCGTGCAGCGGAACCGGATCGTGGAGCCACCCCCGGGGGTCTCGACCAGCGCCGTCCCCTCGCCCACGCCGGGCTCCACCGTGGCCGGCCACCTCCCGACCGGGCCGGCGTCCTCCTTCCCGAGGAGGTCCCGGATGGCCCCCCGTAACAGCGTGGCCTCCCAGGGTCCCTTCGGGTCGTCCTCCCCCAGATCCAGCCCACCGCGGGGCCCCACGATGAGCACGTGCGGCCCGCCGGGGAGGGGGATCTCCGCCAACAGGCTCTCCCGGGGCCCCGCCGTGTAGCAGGCCGTGTCCCTGAAGCTCTCCAGGCTCTCCGGCAGGGGACCGGACCCCTCCAGGACCAGGGTTGGCGACCGGCGAAGGTCGTAGAAGCATCGCCGTCCCTGCTCCAGGAAGCCCAGGCCCCGGGCGCCGTACACCGTCTCCACGACCAGGACGGCCCCCTCCTGCCGCACGGTCGCTCCCTCGGGCACGGGAGCGTCGGGCCCGAGGTAGGCCCTGCGGACCTCGGCGCACCGGCCCTCGTGCAGGAACACGTCGTCCCCCGCCTCCACGTCTCCCGCCAGGGGCTGGGGGACCGACGGGCGGCCGATGGCGGCGAGGGCCTCCAGGGCCCGGGGGCTGGGCCCGGCGGGCGGCTCCGGCTGGGCCATGGCCGAGGCCACCGCTCCGCCCGCGAGTACGCCGAAGAGCCCGAGCGCGAGCCAATGCCTCATCCGCGGCACTCCTGCGCGCCGTCGAAGGTCACGGCGTAGAGAGGCACGCCGAAGATCGTGCGGGCGTCCACCCCGTTGATCAGCATGCCCTTGCGGGTGATCAGCAGGAAGCGGGGCGTCCAGTCGAACTCCGCGGTGAGCTTCGCTCCCCGATTGATGACGATCTGGGTCGGCGCCAGCCGTTCGCGGAACGTCCACTTCACGTCGTGGCCCGTCGTCCCCCGGACCCCGAGGTAGCTCCCGCTGTACCCACCCTCTCCCACGAAGGTGATCGGCTTGGGCATCCGGGCCGGGTCGCTGGTCGGTGGCTCGTAGTCGCAGGTGTACGTGTGGAAGTAGAGACCCTCGATCGAGGCCAGCGGGGTGATGACGTCGACCGGCCCCGCCGTCACGGTCATGGGGCACTTCACCTTCGACTCGTCCACCTCACCGCTCCGCCGGACGAGGCGCGTGATCATCTCGGGAGAGACGGGGAAGACGGCGTCGTACATCGTGTCGTACAGCGCGCCCGGCTTGAGCCCGCCGGTCTCCTCCACGTAGTTGTCCTGGAGGCCGAGCACGTGGCCGAACTCGTGGGCCCACGCGCCCTGGTCGTATACCCACCAGTTCGTGATCCTTCCGTTCGCGTCCTCGGGGTCCCAGCGACCGGGCACCCGCCTGTCGTCGGGGGAGTCGGAGGTGTGTTCCTGGGAGCCGGTGGTCCACACCGCCGATCGGACGTACGTCTTCGAGGCGTCGAGCCGGACGTCCACCTCGTCCTCCCCGACCTGGTCGATCGACTGGACGGCCCGGGCCTCGATCTGGACCTTGAAGTCGAAGCACTTGAACCGGTGGCCGCTCCACTGACGGAGGATCTCGCCGGTCACCTGGTTGACCAGGTCCACGAACGGGGCACCGGTCGGCATGTAGAAGGCGAGCCGCACCGTCACCGTGATCGTCTTGGCCTCGTAGTCGACATCCCACCGGACCGCGTCGGGGACGGTGTCGAACCCCGCGGCCGCGGGGGAGGCCGCCCCCAGGACCAGGACCAGCGAGAGGAGGGCCCCCAGGGCGGACCGACCGCTCACCGCTCGTACCACTCCCCGGTCGCCGGGTCGAACCGGAGGGTGCCCTCGTTCTCCTCCAACCACGCCGTCCACCGGGCCCGGGACAGCTCCCGGATCCGCGCGTCGGCGTCGAGAGGCGGCCCGAGGTCGGCCCGTCCGGTCCCGGTCACCAGGGCGATCGCCGCCACCCGCCAGATGGCGATGGGTGGCTCGCCCCCCGCCAGGTTCTCATCGGTCTCGAGCGCCTCGATCAGCGAGGCGAACCCCCGGGCGTCGCCCCGGGCGACGAGCCCCGAAGCGGCAAGGACCCGGATCGACGGGTCGGCGTGCCCGATCAGCGGCGCGAGCGGCTCCCCAAGCTCGCCGTGGGCGGCGTAGACGTACACGGCCGCCCACAGCACGCCGCCCTCCGCCCCTCCGGAGGCCAGGATGGCCTCGGCCGCCGCGACAGCCTCTGGGGTCTCCCGGATCCGGTCGACCTCCTGGAGGGTGGCGGGGTCGTCGAGCGCGGCGGCCCGCAGGACCCGCTCGGCCTGGCCGGCGTCGATCTCCACGGCGGGCCCCTCTTCGGTGGGGGTGGGCCCGTCCCCCGGATCGCCTCCCGTGCACGCCGCGGCCAGGAGGGCGACGGCCAAGAGACCGACCCCGCTGCGGCTCATCGCCCGATCCACTCCCCCGCCCGCCCTGTACCCTTTGGCCGACTCGTCAACGCTGTCCTGTATGGACGCCCTTGCCCAGGTTGCCACACATGTCAAGGCCCCGATGGCCGACCTCGAGCCGTGTTGACGGGCGATTCGGGCCGATGGGATAGTGGCTGAACAGGCCGAACGAGCGGATGGCGCGCGCCGCCCGCCGCTCCGAGCAGAGGAAAGGGGCTTCCATCTCAGATCTAGAGGTCGGAGCGGTCGTGGAGGGGACCGTCCAGCGCATCACCCCCTACGGGGCCTTCCTCCAGCTCCCGGACGGCAGGATCGGACTGGTCCACATCTCCGAGATCGACCGCTACTACGTCAAGGACGTACGCGAGCACCTCCGCGAGAACGACGTCGTGCAGGCCAAGGTGGTCTCCATCAAGGCCGACGGCAAGATCGACCTCTCGATCAAGGCCCTCCAGGACCCGCAGCCCAGGCTGGACCGCCGACGGGGCCGGGACCCCGAGTTCGAGCAGAAGCTGAAGCG
>JACQTL010000182.1 GCA_016210805.1 Actinomycetota bacterium
CCCCGACCTCCAGGGCGTCCCGGAACCCGGTGAGCGCGGCGATCAGCTCGTCGGCTCCCTCGGGCAGGTGGCCCTCCGGCCACGCGGCCACCTGGGCCGCGATGATCGCCTTGCCCACCCGTCCGGCCCATGACTCCGGCACCTCGTCCGCCCCGGCCAGCTCCTCGCCCATGTCGTGGAACCCCGCGGAGTCCACGATGTCGATCGCGGCCAGGACCGTGGCCACCTCGGCGGCATGCGCATCCACGTCATGGGCCGCGCCGGTCTCGGAGGGGACGGCCGACGGCGCTTGGGAGGTCTCCGGAGGGGCCTGGGTCGGCGCCCTCTCCCCGCCTCCGCCGCACGCGGCGGCGCCGAAGGTCAGCAGGGCGACCACCACCGCGGCCCGCGGAGCGGCCCACCACGACTTCGTCCTCATCGCTCTCTCCTTTCGGGACCGGCCGTGCCGGCTCCCCCTCGTCCGCGGCGCTCCTCAGTTGTCCCTGGCCCCCTGGGCCACCCAGGACGCTATGACCTGGATCTCCTCCTCGGAGAGTGGTGCGGCGGGCGGCATCCGCCTGGCGGCGTCGACGAGGATCTGCACGAGCATGCTCTCCTCCGGCTCGCCCGGAACGACCAGACGGTGCGCGTGGGGCTGGTCCTCGCCGCCAGCGCCGGGGTTGCCGACCATCACGTGGCCGTAGGCGTCCAGGCGCACCCCGTGGGGCGGCGGCGAGTTCCTGGGGAGGTGCGTGTGCGGTCCGCCCTTCTCCAAGAGGAGCGGCAACACCTCGCTCGAGAAGCTCACCTCCCGGTCCAGGGTCGGGGGGAGCGGCCGGGCCGGCCGCCACTCGCCCACCCGGGCGATCGGCGGATGGGCATGACGGCTCCCCGAGGACCACCCCAGGGCCTCCCGGTTCGAGTGGGTCCGGGGAGACCGGGCCACGACGGCCAGGAGCCCCGAGCCGACCGAGACCACCGCCGCGGACAGGCCGGCGGGGAGGAGCCACCGGGTCAGGAACCTCCTGCGGCTGGGAGTCCCGGCCCCGGACGGGTCGGGGCCCTCCCCCGAGCCGCCGGCGATCGCCCCGCCGGCCGCCCCGTCCGCGGAGCGCGCGATGCCGGCCACCTGCCGGACGACCAGGAAGTACAGCCCCCAGACGGCGGCCACGACCACGAGGAGCCACCACACCCCGAGACCGGGGAGCCTGATCCCCACCTCGGGCACGTACAGAGGTCCTCCGGTCGCCACGGAAAC
The DNA here is from genome assembly GCA_016210805.1 of Actinomycetota bacterium. Taxonomy (GTDB): domain Bacteria; phylum Actinomycetota; class UBA4738; order UBA4738; genus JACQTL01. Next base: position 1,238 of record JACQTL010000182.1, read on the forward strand.
GGTCCGGGAACCCTCGGAGGGACCGAGCGACTCATCGCCCCCGAACCGGGCGCCGAAGGAGACCTCCCCCTCCCGGCGGGCGTCGGTGGTGAGGGACGCGACGCCGGCCTCGTCCGTGAGGGCCGAGCCCAGCTCGACCTCCCGCACCGACGTCCCCCACGCGGACACCAGGAAGAACGTGACGGATGCCCCCTCGATGGGACGACCCGCCGCGGTCCGCAGGACGGCCCGGAGCTCGAGCCTCTCCCCGAGGCCGACGGCCTCCGGCGCCTCCACCGTGAGACGGGTGGCCAGAGGGAGGGCCTCGGACGTCGTACCGGGCGTGGGGGTCGCGCCCCCCTCCTCGCCGTCGCCCATGCCCGGACCACCGGACCCCTCGTGTTCGGCGTGGTCATCGCCGGCGGCGGGGGGCGAGGCCGTGGGCATGGGTTCCTCGTGCTCCTCCCCGTGGCCGAGCGCGATGCTCGCGGGGAGGAGGACGACCGCGGCGGCGAGGATCGCGGCGGCGGCTCGCGCCCTCCCCCGGCCGTGACCTCCCGCCCGACGACGCATGGCCACCTCCTATCCCCCCTGCTCGGGGACGGGCTCGGCACCGGCACCCATGGCCCCGTGCCCGTTCCACTCCCGCCAGGGCCACTCCAGCCGGTCGGTGAGGAGCTCGTCGTGGTGGGTCCGGGGGACGAGCTCCCCCCTGCCCGGGAGGTACCAGACCCGGGGCCTGGTCCCCAGCTCCTCCTGGTACCGGAACGCGCCGTTCTGGTGGAGGAACAGCGAGAGCTTCACCACCTCGCTCCCGTTCGTGGCGATGTCCTCCTCGAGGTCGCCCATGTAGATGGCCCCCCTCGGGCAGGTGGCCGCGCAGGAGGGGAGGCCGCCCGCCTCGAGCCGGTCGACGCAGAAGTCGCACTTCATGACGGTCCCCCGCTTGGCGGGGATCTGGGTGCGGACGTCGTACGGCTGGTCCTTGATCCAGTCGGGCTGCTCGGGGTCGCCCCAGTTGAAGAACCGCCTGTCGTAGGGGCACGCGGCCATGCACAGCCGGCACCCGATGCACCGCTCCTGGTCGATCAGGACCGTCCCCTCCACTGTGTGGAAGGTCGCTCCCACCGGGCAGACGTTCGCGCACGGGGCGTTCTCGCACTGGAAGCACGGCATGGGCATGGTGTGAGGGGGCTCCCCCTCGGGCTGCTCGTCGTCGGTCTGAACCACCTGCATCCACTGCTGGCCTTCCGGCACGAACCGGGCCCAGTTGCACGCCTGCGTGCACTGGGGGGGCGCGTCGAGCTCCACGCAGCCGTCGCACTTGCGGAGGTCGATGACCATGGCCCACCGCCGCGGCCGGGTCGAGGACGCCCCGGTTCCCGGGGAGCCCTCCATGCCCCCCTCATGGTCCATCTCGGAGCCGTGATCCTCGTCGCCGTTGGCGAGGGCCGACCCGCCCAGGACGCCGATCCCCGCTCCGGTGAGGACGGCGGTGGTGGTACCTCCCACGATCCGGCGGAGGAAGGCCCGCCGGGTGAGGTCGCCATCGAGGAGGCCTTCCGGCTCCCCTTCGGGAGGGGCGCCATGGTCGTACCGGTCGGTGGGCCCGCCCGTCATTCGTTCCCCGCCTCCATCTCGTCGGACAGCTCCCACATGGGAACCAGCGGGACCGTCTTGGCCATGAGGCCGACCAGGAACGCGAACCCGGCGAACGTGGCCGCGACGATGGACACCTCCACCCAGGTGGGGGAGTAGGAGGCCCACTCGGTCGGGATCTGTGGAACCGCCAGCGACGGTACGGTGATCACGAAGCGCTTGATCCACATCCCCACGTTGACGAGGATCGATGCCGTCACGATCCCGGGGATGTTGCGGGTCCAGGGCAGGGCCAGCATGACGAGCGGGACGAGCATCCCGGCGATCCCGTAGATCCAGAACAGCGGCGCGTACTGCCCGGTGAACAGCGCCGTGAGCAGGCTGAGGTCCTTCCCCTCGAGCTTGTAGGCGATCGTGAGGTACTCGTTCAGGGTCAGGTAGGCGTAGATCAGTCCCGCCACCAAGAGCAGCCTGGAGAGCTTCTCGAAGTGGCGACGGGTGATGACCGACTGCAGGCGGAACGCCCGACGGAAGACCGCCATCCCGGTGAGCACGGCGGCGATCCCCGACCAGATCGCTCCGATCACGAAGTAGGGCCCGAAGATCGTGCTGTGCCAGCCCGGCCGGAGGGTCATCCCGAAGATCCAGGAGACGACGGTGTGGACGCTCACCATCACGCCGATGATGAGCACGCACATGATCCGGATCCCCCTGGACAGCCTCCGCCACTGCTCCGGGTTCCCGTGCCACCCCACCGCCAGGACCCTGTACAGGCGGACGCGCCACGGGAACCGGCCCCCGTCCAGCCGATCGCGGGCCAGGGCGAGGTCCGGGATCAGCGGTAGGTAGAGGTAGATCAGGCTGCCGGTCAGGTAGGTGGTGACCGCGAGGAGGTCCCAGACGATGGCCGACTGGAACCGTCCGTACAGGACCAGGTTGAGGATCCGGTCGGGGCGGCCCAGGTCCACGAGCGGCATCAGCCCACCCATCAGCAGGGCGGCGATGGTCATGAACTCGGCCATCCGGACCACGGGGGTCCGCCACCCGACGTTGGTCACCCTCAGCACGGCGGAGATGAACGTCCCGGCGTGGCTCACGCCGATCCAGAAGACGAAGTTGGTGATGTAGAAGCCCCAGGGGATGGGCGTGGACATCCCGGTGACGGCCAGCCCCCTGCGGATCTGGACGCTCCACGCGAACATGCCCCACGCGAAGACCAGGAGGAACGACCCCATCAGGAGCCGGTAGCGGATCCCGGTCTTCTGGAGCGGCGCCAGCACGGCATCCTCCATGGCCTGCCGGCGTGCCGCCAGCGCCTCCGGCGACTCGGCACGATCGAGGGCCCGCGCCCCCGCGAGCCCCACCGGCACCGCTCGGTCCATGGCCGCACTCCCGCTTCGACGTGATGCCCGCCCGTACGAGCAGAGCGTGACGGCCCCCCTGAGGCCCGTCGCGGGTCGTTGGACCCCCCGGCGGGTCGCTGGTTCCCCTCAGGACGGATGCGCTGAACACCGAGCCCCGGATACGCAGGAATGCCTATGCCGCGGCGGGTCGGTCGGGCGTAGGCTCCGTTCCGTGGGGGACCGGATCCGAGTGCTCATCGCCGACGACCATGCGCTGGTGCGTGAGGGGACGCGCCGCATCCTCGAGCGAGCGGAGGACATAGAGGTGGTCGGCGAGGCCGCCGACGGGGAGGAGGCCGTGGCTCTGGCCGAGGAGCTCCGCCCCGACGTGGCCATCGTGGACGTGGGGATGCCCCGCCTGAACGGGGTCGAGGTCACCAGCCGGATCAAGTCCGAGCTCCCGGAGACGGGCGTCCTCGTCCTCTCCGTTCACGACGACGACGCGTACGTGTACGCGATCCTGGAGGCCGGAGCGGCCGGGTATCTCCTGAAGGACGTGCACGGCTCCCAGGTCGTGGAGGCGGTCCGCTCCGTGCGGGCTGGAGAGTCCGTGCTGCATCCGGCCATCGCCCGCAAGGTGCTCGCCCGGTTCCGGACGGCCGGGGCCCGGGAAGGCCGCTTCGAGCCCCTCACTCCACGCGAGCTGGAAGTCCTCCAGCTGGCCGCCGCGGGCTCGAGCAACAAGGAGATCGCCGCGGCCCTCGAGCTCAGCGTGAGGACCGTGCAGGTCCACCTCACCCACGTGTTCCGGAAGCTCCACGTGGCCTCGAGGACCGAGGCGGTGATCCACGGGCTCCGGAAGGGGTGGTTCCGCCTGGAGGACCTCGGATGATCGAAGCACCCACCCCCTCGCTGCGAACGGGGGTACGCGGCGCGCCCGGCTGGCTCCGGCTGTTCCGGACCCGGCTCCGGGAGGCGGCCTTCTGGAAGATCCAGGCGGCGGTGATGTCGATCACCGTCGCCCACCTCCTCATCGAGCGCTACGACGTCTGGACGGAGATCGGCCTCCATCATCTGACCGTGACGCTCTATCTGATCCCGGTGGTGTACGCCGGGCTCCGGTACGGGCTCGAAGGGGGTCTCCTCACGGGGGCGTGGGCCATCGTCCTGACCCTTCCGAACATCTTCATCTGGCACCCGAGCCCCATCGTCTGGTCCGGCGAGCTCCTCCGGGTGTTCGTGGTCACCGGCGTGGGGATGGCGGTCTCGGTCCCCGTCGAGCGGGAGCGGCGGCAGAGCGATCGGCTCCTGGACACGAGCAGGCGGCTGGCCCTGCTGAACTCCGTGTCCTCCTCGCTGGTCTCGTCGGCCAGGCCGGAGGTGATCGTTCCCAGGGTCCTCGAACGGCTCCGAGAGGTCCTGGGGCTCGCCGGCGTCGGAGTGGCCTCGTGGCAGCTCGGAGACGAGAGCCCCGCACGCGAGGAGTGGGTCCAGGCCGATCCGGACGGGGCCGAGCGGCTGAGGAGCCTGCTCGCCGAGGAAGGACCGGTCGGGACGGAGTCCGGGGAGGGGGAGCG
>JACQTL010000173.1 GCA_016210805.1 Actinomycetota bacterium
CGCCCCGCCCCAGCTCCTCCTCCACCTCGTACCTGCCGGAGAGCAACCGGTGCCGTTCGACGACCATCTGGGCGGATGTACCCTGGCCGGTCCCTGGGTACCCTTTCATCCGTGCCGGACGTCGGGATAGTGGTCGGGGGGGAACTCACGGAGCTCGGGGCCCGGGCCCGGGAGGCCGAGGACGCCGGCTTCGAGAGCGTGTGGGTGGCCGAGACGGCCCGGTCGGCGTTCGTGCAGGCCGCCGTGGCCATCGGGGCCACGTCGCGGGTCACCGTGGGGACCGCGGTGGCCCTGGCCTTCCCCAGGAGCCCGACGATCACGGCCATGGCCGCTCGCGACCTGGCCGAGCTGTCCGGAGGCCGCTTCGTGCTGGGGCTCGGTCCCCAGGTCAAGGGGGTCATGGAACGCCGGTTCGGGGAGCGCTTCGAGCACCCCGCCCCGAAGATGGCCGAGGCCGTGCAGCTCATCCGCGAGGTCCTGGCCACGTTCGACGGCTCGCCCATCGACCATCGGGGGCGCTTCTACCAGGTCACGATGCCTCCGTTCCCCGGGGCCGGCCCCCCGCCCGGGCCGATCCCGATCTATCTGGCCGCGGTGAACCGGGTGATGCTGGAGACGGCCGGCCGGGTGGCCGACGGGATCAGCGGGCACCCCATGACCAGCCCGGAGTACGTGCGGGACGTCGTCCGGCCGGCCGTGGAGGCCGGTGCCCGCGCGGCCGGGCGCGACCCGGCGGAGGTCAGCCTGACCACCAACCTGATCGTCCAGCTCGGCCGCGACGTCGAGGAGGCCCGCGCCGAGGCGGCCCTCCAGGTGGGGTTCTACGCGACGACCAGGACCTACGCGCCGGTGCTCGCCCACCACGGGTTCGAGGGCCTCGTGGGGCCGCTCCGCCGGGCCCACGCCGCCGGCGACTTCGCCGAGATGGCCCGCCTGGCCCTGCCCATCGTCGACACGTTCGCCCTGGCCGGGGAGCCCGAGGGGGTCCGGGAGCGGATCGCCGCCTACGATGGGATCGTGGACCGGGTGATCCTGGGGCCGGCCTGGGTGGGGCCCTCCCCGGACCGGGTCCGTGAGAGCTACGAGCTGCTCCTCGAGACGTTCGGCCGGGGATAGCGCGCATGGCCTGGGTGGAGCGGCCGGACGGGTGCCGGCTGTACCTCGAGACCCACGGCGACCCCTCCCGGGAGCCGATGGTCCTCCTGGAGGGGATGGGCGGCGACCTCCCCGGGTGGCGCCGCAACCTCCCCCGCCTCGCCGCGGAGCTTCACGTCGCGGCCTTCGACCACCGGGGGAACGGGCGCTCGGACGCCCCCGACGAGCCCCAGTCCATGGGCACGTTCGTGGCCGACACGATCGCCGTGATGGACCACCTCGGCCTGCCCACCGCGCACCTCTACGGGATGTCGTTCGGCGGGATGGTGGCCCTGGAGCTCTGCCTGGCCCACCCCCAGCGGGTCCGGACCCTGATCCTGGGAGCCACGCACTTCGGCGGCCCCCGGGTGGTCCGGACCCGGGAGAGCGTCCCCAAGGACCGGCCCTTCCTGGCCCTCTACTCGGAGCGGTTCGCCGCCCGGCACCCCGACCGGGTGAGGGAGGACCTCCTGGCCGGGGCCCGGCGCAGGCAGAAGGACCATGCCCGGCGGCGCCAGTGGGAGGCGGCCACGGGCTACGACGTGTACGACCGGCTCCCCGAGGTCGCCGTGCCCACGCTCGTGCTCCACGGGACGAAGGACCGCATGACCTCCGTGGAGAACGCCCGGATCCTCGCCGAGCGGATCCCCCGGGCGGAGCTCGTGACCCTGGAGGGGGCCGGCCACGTGTACCACTCGGAGCAGCCCGATCGGGCCGACGCGGCGGTCCTTGACTTCGTCCGCCGTCACCGGCCATGAGCGGCGGGGAGCGGGAGCCCGGCGACACGGAAGGGGCGGTGCCCGAGGGGGTCCGGCGCCTCGCGGCGGAACGGGAGGAGAGGCGGCGGGCCGGCGACTTCGACGCCGCCGACGCGCTAAGGGATCGGATCGGGGCTGCGGGGTACGAGGTGGCCGACGAGCCCTCCGGGCCCCGCCTCGTCCCCCGACGGCCCGCGAGGCCGAGGGTCGCCCCGGCCGCGGTGGGTTCCGTCCTGGACCGGCCGGCCGACCGTGACGCCTCGATCCACTGGCTGGTGGAGCACTGGCCGGAGGACGTCCGGCGGGGGGTGGCCTCGTTCTCCCGGGCGGCTCCCGGGCGGAGGGTCCAGCACGTGGTGGTGGACACGAGGGGCGGGGACCTCGGGGAGCTCCCGGACGACGTCGAGGTCGTCGCGCTGGACCGGGACCCGGGATGGGCGGCGGCCGTGAACGCGGGCCTCGGGCGGTCGCTGGGGAGGATCGCGGTGGTGGCCGACGGCTCGATCGAGGCGGTGGGGGACTGGCTGGGGCCGGTGGAGGCCGCCCTGGCCGACCCCACCGTGGCCGTGGTCGGCCCCGTGGGCCTGGTCACCGACGACCTCCGGACCTTCCGGGAGTCGCGAGGGCCCGAGGTCGACGCGGTGGCCGGCCACCTGATGGCCTTCCGCCGGGAGGTCGTGGCCCGGGTGGGCGGCTTCGACGAGGGGTTCCGGTTCTACCGGATCGCCGACGTGGAGTGGTCGTTCCGGGCCAGGGCCACGGGCATGCGGGCCCTCGTGGTCCCCCTCCCCGTCGTCGTCCACCGGCACAGGACCTGGGAGGCCACCCCGCCGGAGGAGCGCGAGCGGCTGTCCAGGCGGAACTTCCGGCGGTTCCTGGATGGGTTCAGGGACCGGTTCGACCTGACCGTGGGGGGCGGGCATGGGGGGCCGCCGGGCCGGCCTCCCCGGCCCCGGCCCCCGGTCACTGGTTCGGGGCGGGGATGACGCCGGGCCCGGGGCGCGAGAGCTCCTCGGTGGGGGAGGCCTCCCGCTCGGCCTCGCGCCGGGCCTCCTCGCGGCGCTCCTCCCGGACGGCGTCCGGGTCGGGGATCGGCCGCTCGCCGCTCACGTAGGCGCGGAGGTCGTCCCCCTCGATCACCTCGGTGACCATGAGGAGCCCGGAGAGCTGCTCCATCTGCTCCCGGCACTCGGTGAGGATCTCCCGGGCCCGGTCGTGCGCCGCGTTCACCAGCCGGGCGACCTCCTCGTCCACGACACGGGCGGTGGCGTCGGACATCTCCGGGCGCTCGCCGGGGAACAGGATCCCTCCCTCCCGGCCCCGGAACCCGTCGCGGCCGAAGGACAGGGGGCCGAGCTTCTCGCTCATCCCGTACTCGGCCACCATGGCCCGGGCGATCTCGGTGGCCCGCTCCAGGTCGTTCTGGGCGCCCGTGGAGATCTTCCCGAAGGTGATCTCCTCGGCGGTGCGCCCTCCCAGGAGGATGGCCAGCCGGTCCTCCAGCTCCTGCTCCTGGAGCAGGTAGCGGTCCTCTAGGGGCCGCTGCATCGTCATGCCCAGGGCCGCGGCCCCCCGGGGGATGATCGAGACCCGGTGAACCGGGTCCGCGGTGGGAACGCCGAGGGCCACCATCGCGTGGCCCATCTCGTGCACCGCGACGATCTCGCGCTCCTTCTCGCTCATGACCCGGCTCTTGCGCTCCAGGCCGGCCACGACCCGGTCGATGGCCTCCTCGAGCTCGGTCGACGTCACGCTGTCCTTCTCCCGCCGGGCGGCCAGGAGGGCGGCCTCGTTGACCACGTTGGCCAGGTCTGCCCCGGTGAACCCGGGGGTCCTCGAGGCGATCAGCGAGAGCTCCACGGTCGGGTCCAGGGCCACCCCCCGGGCGTGGACCTTGAGGATGGCCTCCCGGCCCCTGAGGTCCGGACGATCCACCACGACCTGCCGGTCGAACCGTCCCGGCCGAACCAGGGCCGGGTCCAGGACGTCCGGCCGGTTCGTGGCGGCCATGTTGATCACGCCCTTCTGGGAGTCGAACCCGTCCATCTCCACGAGGAGCTGGTTGAGGGTCTGCTCCCGCTCGTCGTGCGAGCCGAAGCCGCCCCCCATCCCGCCCATCCGGCCCTTGCCGATCGTGTCGAGCTCGTCCAGGAACACGAGCGCGGGGGCCTTCTCCTTTGCCTGGTTGAACAGCTCCCGGACCCTGGCCGCTCCGAGGCCCACGAACATCTCCACGAACTCCGAGCCGGACATGAAGAAGAAGGGCACGTTGGCCTCCCCGGCCACGGCCCGGGCCAGGAGCGTCTTACCGCAACCCGGCGGGCCGAGGAGCAGCACGCCCTTGGGGATCCGGCCCCCCAGCCGCTGGTACTTCTTCGGGTTCATCAGGAAGTCCACGATCTCGCGGAGCTCCTCGACGGCCTCGTCGAGCCCGGCCACGTCCCCGAAGGTGGTCTTCATCTCCTTGCGGTCGTAGATGCGGACCTTGTTCTTGCCCAGGTTCAGGGCGGCGGCCGCGGCCCCCCCGGCCCGGCGCATGAAGAAGAAGTACAGGACCCCGATCAGGAGCAGGGTGGGCAACAGCGCGTAGATGAACGTGGCGAAGCCGGACGGCTGGACGCCGTCGTAGGGGATGCTGTTCTCGTCGAGGAGGTCGGTCAGGGCCTGGGCGTCGAGGTTCGGCGGCCGGATCGCCGTGAACACCTCCCGGGTCCCGTCGGCCCGGGTGAGGGTGCCCTCCACGAAGGTGTCGGCTATCCGGACCTCGTCCACCCTGCCCTGGCGGATCCGGTCCAGGAAGTCGGAGTACTCGATCTCGTTCCCGGTCGTCCCGAACAGGGGCCGGAGCAGGAACAGTCCCCCGAGGATCACGGCCATCCAGACGAACCAGCGCATCCGGCGGGCGGGGTCCCCGCCCTGGTCGGACCCGGTTCCGGGGCCGGTCCACCTTCCCCGCTTGCGCTCCTCGTCGCCTGCCATCCCTGACCCATCTTCCCACCCCCGTCCGTTCCGTGACACCCATCGGGGCGGTCGAGACGGGTGCCGGGCCCCTATCCTGTGGGTGTGAGCGAGGACGCGGAGCGGGTCGAGGGACGTTCGGGGTCGGGGCCGAGGACCGCCCCGCTCCCCGAGGCCGCCGCCCTCGGGGAGCTCCGGGATCGGTTCGAGCGGGACGCTCTGGCCCTGCTCCCGAGCCTGTACGCGGGCGCGCTCCGGCTGACCCGCAACCCCAGCGACGCCGAGGACCTCGTGCAGGAGACGTTCCTCCGCGCGTACCGGGGCTTCGGGGGGTTCGAGGAGGGGACCAACCTCAAGGCGTGGCTCTACCGCATCCTCACCAACACGTTCATAAACGCCTACCGGAAGAGGCAGCGCGAGCCGGCCACCGTGCCGGTGTCCGGGGACGAGACCGACGACCGTTCGCTGTTCGACCGCCTGGCCGAGGACTCGCTCACGGAGTCGGCCGAGGCGGTGGTCCTGGACCGGATCCCCGACGAGGACGTTCGGGCGGCCCTGGAGTCGCTGCCCGACCAGTTCCGCCTGGCCGTGCTGCTCGCCGACGTGGAGGGGTTCTCGTATCGGGAGATCGCCGAGATCATGGGGACGCCGGTGGGGACCGTGATGTCCCGCCTGCACAGGGGAAGAAGGGCGCTCGAGAAGCGGTTGTGGGTATCGATGCGGGAGCGTGGCCTTGTCTCCGATTGACTGCGATGAGGTGCTCCGGGACCTGGAGCTGTTCCTGGACCGGGAGCTCCCTGACGTCGAGTGCCGCCGGGTCGAGGAGCATCTCGCCGCGTGCGCCCCGTGCATGGGTCGGGTCGAGTTCCGCCGGCGGCTCCAGGTCATCGTGGCCCGGACCTGCGGGGAGGAGAGCGTCCCGCCGGAGCTGATGCTCCGGGTCCGCCGCCTGCCGGTCGAGCGCCCGCCGGACTGAGCCGGCCGCGGCGAGCCGACCCCGCCCGGTCGAACCGGCCGCTCGCCGGCGGCGAATCAAGGCTTTGAAGGAGGTTTCCTCACGCATGAAGGCCACCCGCCCGGGCCACCAGCCCCCACCGTCCCCGACCAACTCGTCGGGCCGCGTGTGCGCCCACGAGGGCTGCGCCACGCGCCTCTCCGTCTACAACCCCCGTCGCCACTGCTGGCAGCACACCGAGCTCGTGTTCCCCAACTACCGGGGGAAGCGGCTCTCGCCCGGCAAGGCGTGAGCGCAAGAGGTGAGCGCGCCCGGGCCCCGTCCGCCGCGCCTCGGCAGGCGGCTCGGGGAGATGTCCCCCGCCGGAGGGGGACATTTCCATTTTCCGGCCCCGTCTGGTAGACAACTCAAGCGGGGGTATCCCCGGTCACCCTCGCTCAGGGGTTGCCATGGTCGATAAGAAGACGACGGCCCGGTACCTGAAGACGGGTGACGTCGCCGCGATGCTCCGCATCTCCCCGAAGACGGTCACGCGGTGGGCGCGTGACGGCAAGCTCCCACACTCCCGGACCCTGGGAGGGCACCGCCGCTTCCCGGCGGAAGCGATCGAGCGGCTCGCCCGGGAGCTGTCGGTGGACCTGTAGGGCGGCTCCGGACGCCGCTCAGGCTCTGGCCAGCGGTGCGCCCGCCGCCCTCGCGTGCTCGGGGGCGTCTTCCATGACGTGGCACGCCTCCGCCGCCTCCAGGATCCGGTCGGCGTCGCCACCCCGTCCGGTCGGCCGGATCCCCTGGTCGGCCATGATCTCGAGGAACGCGTCCAGGGACGAGGGGTCGAAGTGGGTCCCCCGGACGGCGGCCATGTGCTCGATGGCCCGATCCGGGGTCCAGGCCGGCCGGTAGGCCCGGTCTGAGGTCAGGGCGTCCCACACGTCGGCCACGGCGACGATCCGGGCCTCCAGCGGGATCGCGTGACCGCGCAGCCCGTCGGGGTACCCGGTCCCGTCCACGCGCTCGTGGTGGTGGCGGATCGCGGCGAGCGCCTCCCGGAGCGACGCGGCCTGGCGGACGATGTCCCACCCCACGATGGGGTGATCCTCGATCCGGGCCCGCTCGTCGGGGGTCAGGGCGTCGGGCTTGTTGAGGATGTCGTCGGGGATCCCGATCTTCCCGATGTCGTGGAGGAGGGCCCCCTGGGCCAGGCGCCGGAGGGCCGCGGGGCGCAGGGAGAGGCGTTGCCCGATGCGAACCGACATCGCCGCCACCCGGGCGGAGTGTCCGTGGGTGTAGCCGTCCTTGGCCTCCACGGCGGCGACGAGTGCCCTCAGGGCGTCGGGGTAGCTCCGGGCGATCTGCTCGAGCGGCTCGGTGGCGAACAGGCTGGCCAGGGTCTCTTCGATCCGCCGGCTCCTCCGGTAGGAGCCGACGACGGCGTACACGGCGGCCCCGAACCCCACGAGGAGCAGCACGTGGTAGTCCCACCACGAGAGCTGCCAGAGCACGCCCAGGTTCAGGGAGAGCTCCGCCGAGGCGGCCAGCCAGCACGCCGCGACGAGGGACAGGGCCACGGGGTCGCGCGAGAGCCGCCAGCGCCTCCAGTAGGCGACCCCGGCCGCAACCAGGATCGCGGTGACGACGACGGCCGTCCCCCTCTGGAGCGAGGTCTCAACCGAGAAGGGCCGGTCCCCCCACAGCGAGGTGGGGGTGACGACGATCCAGGCCGTCCAGGCCGCCATCGCGATCCCCGGGACGGCGAGGGTGGCCCGCGGGTGGCGCCGGGCCAGGCGCATCGGCGCGCTCCTCGGGGGCAGCAGGGCGAGGGCCAGGGCCCCGGCGAACGCCGCCAGCGCGATCACCGGAAGCCGGGCCACCCAGAGGTTCATGGGACGGTCGGCGATCCCCGGGGTGGTCAGGCCGTGGCCGAGCATCAGGATCCCCACCGCCAGGCACCCCAGGGCCAGGAACACCGGGGCGGGCTCCCGGGACCTCGCCGCCGCCGCCGTGGCCAGGACGGCCACCTGCAGGGCGCACGCCGCGATCAGGCTCACCACGATCACGTGGAAGAGGGATGACTGGAACAGCAGGTCGAGTCCGGGGACGAGCCGGAGGACCGCGAAGGCGCCCACCGGGACGACGATCACGCCGGCGAGGAACGAGACCTCCACGCGGGCCTGTCCGGAGAACCTCCGCTCGGGGGACATGTCCGTAGATTCGGAAGTCCGGCCCCGGGGCTTGAGCGCGACCGGGCGGATGGGCCCGTATCCTCGCCACGTGTTCGGGTCGGTGCTCGTGGCGAACCGCGGGGAGGTGGCCTGCCGGGTCATCCGCACGCTCCGCCGCCTGGGGATCCGGGCGGTGGCCGTCCACTCCGACGCCGACGCCGGGGCGAAGCACGTGCGCGAGGCCGACGCCGCCGAACGGATCGGCGAGCCCCCCGCTCCGGCCTCCTACCTGAACCCGGCGGCGATCGTGGAGGCCGGCCTCCGTTCGGGGGCGGAGGCCGTGCACCCCGGGTACGGCTTCCTGGCCGAGTCGCCCGCCCTGGCCCTGGCCGTGCTGGACGCCGGCCTGGCCTGGGTCGGGCCGCCGCCGGACGTGCTCGCCCTCACGGGCGACAAGGTGGCCGCCCGGGAGGCGTTCGGGACCACGGGGTTCCCCGTGCTCCCGGGGGCCGGCCCGTTCCATACGGCCGATGAAGCCGTCGCCGCGGCCGCGGACGTGGGCTTCCCGGTCGTGGTCAAGCCGGTGATGGGGGGCGGAGGGATCGGGATGGGGGTCGCCACCGATCCCGGCGAGCTCCGCCGGGCCGTGGAGACGGCGTCCGCCCGCGGCGGCAGGTTCTTCGCCGACCCGGCCGTGATGGTGGAGCGCTTCGTCTCGCCGGCGAGGCACGTCGAGGTACAGGTCCTGTTCGACCGGGACGGCCGGGGGATCCACCTGTACGAGCGGGAGTGCTCCGTTCAGCGCCGCCACCAGAAGGTGATCGAGGAGACGCCGTCGCCGGCGGTGGATCCGGGCATGCTGGAGCGGATGACCTCGGCGGCGCTCCGCTCGATGCGGGCGATCGGGTACGCGGGCGCCGGGACCGTGGAGTGCGTCGTCGGTCGGGGCGGCGGGTTCTGGTTCCTCGAGGTGAACGCCCGGCTCCAGGTCGAGCACCCGGTGACCGAGGTGGTCGCCGGTGTGGACCTGGTCGAGGAGCAGCTCCGCATCGCCGCGGGCGACGGGATCTCCCTCGGGGGGACGCCGCCGCGGCACGGGCACGCGATCGAGTGCCGGGTCTACGCCGAGGACCCCGAGCGGTTCCTTCCGTCCCCCGGCCGCATCACGCGCCTGGACACGCCGGCGGGGGTCCGGGCCGACTTCGGCTACGAGGCCGGGGACGAGGTCCCGATGTTCTACGACCCCCTGATCGGGAAGCTCGTCGTGGGGGGCGAGGGGCGGGAGGGCGCCGTCGCCGCGATGCGCGCGGCCGTGGAGGGCACTCGGATCGACGGCGTGAAGACGAACCTCCCGGCGCTCCTCCGGGTGCTCGCCGGCGAGCCCTTCGCCTCCGGCCGCTACGACACCGGCCTGCTCGGGCAGTAGGGTTCGGGCCGTGGGCGAGGAGGCGGTGCGCTACGAGGCCAGGGGGCCGGCCGCGTGGCTCACGATCGACCGGGAGGAGCGGCGGAACGCGCTCTCCGACGACGTGATCGACGGGCTCCTGGGCGGCCTCGGCCGGGCCGCGGCGGACGAGGCGGCCAGGGTGGTGGTGGTCACCGGGGCCGGGGAGCGGGCCTTCTGCGCGGGCGGCGATCTGGCCGGGAACCTCTCGCCGGGGGAGGGGAGGGTGGCCGCCCACGACCGGCGGGGCCGGGTGGCCGAGCTCCTCCGGGCCCTGGCCGAGCATCCCCGACCGGTGGTCGCCCGGGTGAACGGAGTGGCCCTGGCCGGGGGCTTCGGGCTCATGCTGGCCTGCGACCTCGTGGTCGCCGCCGACGAAGTGGAGATGGGAACGCCGGAGATCAACCTCGGCCTGTGGCCGTACATGATCTCGGCCGTGATCCACCGCAACGTCCCCCGCAAGGTCGCCCTGGAGATGATGCTCACCGGGCGACGGCTCGGGGCCCGGGACGCGGCCCGGTGGGGCATCGTCAACCGGGCCGTCCCCCGGGCCGACCTCGACGCGGCCGTGGACGAGCTCGTGGGCGAGCTCTCGTCGAAGAGCCCCCTGGTCCTGGCCCTCGGGAAGAGGTCGTTCTACCGGGCCCAGGACATGGGGTTCGACGACGCGCTCGCCTACCTGCAGGCCATGCTCACCGTGAACCTCGAGAGCGAGGACGTCGCCGAAGGGGTCGCCGCCTTCCTCGAGAAGCGCCCCCCCACCTGGAAGGGCCGCTGACCCGGCGAAACCCCCGGTTCGCGCCGGAGACCGCCTCGGCCCGCTCACTCCCGGTGGTCCAGCCCTATAGGCGCGCTCCGGCTTCATGGCGGACGGGCCCCAACCCGTTCCCGCACGTTGAGGAGGCATCGGGCGAGATCAGAGGTGGCGGTCCGTTCAACGTGCTCCACGGGACCCTCCCGCCCGCCAGCGCCGGCGCGCCCGCACCGCCCGAACATCGGACGTGGGACCCCTCTCGCGCGCCCGGCACCGGGCGTGCGTGGCCGACTCGCGGGCGCACCCAGGCGATCGATCCGCAGGTGCGTGTGGGAGTCGTCGCCGGGTGGGAGGCGTCGCCGGGTGGGAGGCGTCGCCGGGTGGGAGTGCGGTGGGGATAGACTCGGGGGGAGCGGGCCCTGGGAGGCATCGGGGGGTGGCCCCGGCGACGGGCCCCGAGGAGGTTCGCATGGCCGAGCCCACGCCTCCGGCGGGCGGGTCCGCCGACGCGGAACCGGCGCCGCCGATGCCCACCCTCACCTACATCGGTCCGGACATGGCCGGGCACGTGGAACGGCTCCGCGAGGAGCGGGCCACCTTCCTGGAGATGGGCGGCCCCGAGAGGGTGGCCCGCCAGCACGAGCAGGGCAAGCTCACCGTTCGCGAGCGCCTGGACCGGCTGTTCGACGAGGGGACCTTCACGGAGCTCGGCCTCCTGGCCCACCACCAGTCCTCGTCCCCCGCGATGCAGGGCAAGCACACCCCCGCGGACGGGTGCCTGACCGGGATCGGGAAGATCGACGGACGCCGCGTCGCCGCGATCGCGTACGACTTCACCGTGATGGCCGGCTCGATCGGGATGGTCGGGGAGATCAAGGCCACCCGGATGCGGGAGCTCGCCCTCCGGGAACGGATCCCGATCGTGTGGCTCATCGACTCCGCGGGGGCCCGGATCCAGGAGGCCGCCGGGTCGATGTTCGCGCGGACCGGGGACCTGTTCCGCGAGCAGGTCCACATGTCGGGAGTCATCCCCCAGGTCGCCGCGATGATGGGCCCGGGGGCCGCCGGCACGGCGTACATCCCCGGGCTGGCCGACTTCGTCCCCATGGTGAAGGGGACCTCGCACATGGCCCTGGGCGGGCCGCCCCTGGTCAAGGCCGCGGTCGGCGAGGACGTGACCGCGGAGGAGATGGGGGGCTCGGCCGTCCACACCAGGATCTCCGGCGTGGCCGACCTCGAGGTCGAGGGGGACGAGGCCTGCCTGTCCGCCGTGCGGACGTACCTCTCGTTCTTCCCGTCGTCGAACCTCGAGCAGCCCCCCCGGATCCCGAGCGACGACCCGCCCGACCGCCGGTGCGAGGCGCTCCTCGAGATCGTGCCCGCGAACCCCCGGCAGGCCTACGACGTTCGCAAGGTGATCGCCGAGATCGCCGACCCCGGCTCGTTCTTCCCCATGAAGCCGGACTGGGCCCGGAACCTGGTCACCGGCTTCGCCAGGTTCGCCGGGCGCCCGGCCGGGATCGTGGCCACCCAGCCGATGTTCCTGGGAGGGGCGATCGACGTGAACGCGGCCGACAAGGCCGCCCGGTTCGTCTGGCTGTGCGACGCCTTCAACATCCCGCTCGTGTTCCTGATGGACTGCCCGGGGTTCCTGGTCGGCTCGGCGGTCGAGAAGCAGGGCATCATCCGCCACGGGGCCAAGATGCTCTTCGCCGTGGCCGAGGCCACCGTTCCCAAGGTCACCGTGGTCACCCGCAAGGGCTACGGCGCGGGGTACTACGTGATGAACGGGAGGGCCTACGAGCCCGACCTCATCGTGGCCTGGCCCACCGCGGAGATCTCGGTGATGGGACCGGAGGGGGCCGTGAACATCATCTTCCGCAAGCAGATCGAGGCCGCCGGCGACCGGGAGGCCCAGGACGCCCTCCGGAGCCAGATGATCGAGATGGTCAGGGGGGAGATCAGCGCGTACATCGCCGCCGGGTGGTCCTTCGTGGACGACCTGATCGAGCCCCAGGACACGCGGGCGGCGATCGTGCGGGGCCTCGAGATGGGCGCCACCAAGCGGGTCGAGCGGCCGTGGCGCAAGCACGGCGTGCTGCCCGTCTGAGGGGTCCTGGAACGCCCGCCCTGCCCGGGATAGACTGCGGCTGCCGCACGCGGCCCCCGGGCTCTTCCCCCGCGTCGGGCGCGTCCCTCGAGGTCGCTCCGATCGGGAGAGGGAGCATGTCTCACAGGGAGAGGAAGGGGGGTGACGCGCGGATGATGAGGATGCTCAGGGGCGACGGCCGGGCGGTCCCCCTGGAGCAGGAGGCCGACCGCTACCTGTCCCTGGGCCGGCTCACGATCCTCCGCGCCGACCGGCACCTGGTCGAGGCCACGTGCGAGGGCCGGAGCCGCACCCACCGGCTGGGATACGAGCCGGGCAGGGGCTGGTGGTGCTCCTGCGAGCGGGACACGTGCCCGCACGTCATGGCGGCGATGAAGGTGACCCGGCCGGTCCACCCCGCGGCCGCCTCGGACCCCGCCTTCGGGTTCCAGGACGACTGACCGGAGCCGCCCGGCGTCCTCCCGGCTATCCTTCGGTCATGCCCCATCCCGAGGTGGGCGACCGCGCGCCCGATGTCCCCCTGCTGGGCGGCGAGGGCGAGGCCGTGCCGATGTCGCGCCTCTGGCGCGACAGGCCCGTCGTGGCCGTCTTCCTCCGCCACTACGGCTGAGCCTTCTGCGCGGAGCACGTCGTGCAGTTGCGCGACGACCGGGAGCCGTTCGAGCGGGCGGGGGCCAGGGTCGTCCTGGTGGGCATCGGGACGCCGGAGCGCGCGAGGGCGTTCTGCGAGCGCCGGTCGATCGCCTTCGACTGCATGACCGATCCCTCCAGGCGGGCCCACCGGGCCTACGGGCTGCGCCGGGGGACGGCCTGGGAGGTCGTGGGGCCCGGGAACTGGCTCCCGTTCGCCCGCGACTCCCTCCGCCGCGAGACGAGGCAGGGGCGGATCCGGGAGGACCCGATGCAGCTCCCCGGGACGTTCGTGATCGACACGAGCGGGGTCGTCAGGTACGCGCACCGCAACCGGACGGCGAGCGATAATCCCCCGAACGAGGAGATCCTCCGCGTCCTCGCCGCCGATCCATCCTGAAGGGAGCATCGTGGGGCTTCGCGACAAGGCCGTGGTCACCTGCGCGGTCTCGGGCGCGGTGGCCAACAAGGAGCAGTGCCCCGGGATCCCGTACACGCCGCAGGAGTACGCGGAGGAGGTCCGCCGGGCCCGGGACGCGGGCGCCTCGATGGTCCACATACACGCCCGGACGCCGGACGGGACGCCCACCGTCGACCCAGGGCACTACGCCGCCATCACCCGGGCGGTGCTGGAGCGCACGCCGGACATCATCGTGAACTACTCCACCGGCTGGGTGGGCCTGCCCATGGCCGACCGGGTCGGCCACATCACCGGCCTGAGGCCCGAGGTCGGGGCCCTGAACATGGGCTCCATGAACTACGCGAAGTACAGCCCCAAGCGGAAGGGGTTCGTCTTCGGGTTCGTGTTCGAGAACAGCTTCGACGACATCATCTTCCTGCTCCGGCGGATGCAGGAGGCGGGGGTCAAGCCGGAGTGCGAGTGCTTCGACGTGGGCCACGTCGAGTCCGTGGAGCCCCTCGTCGACCTCGGCGTCCTCGCCCCGCCGATCCAGTTCTCGCTGATCCACGGGGTCCTCGGGGGGATCCAGGCCACGGCCCGGAACCTGGCCCACATGGCCTCTGTGGTGCCCGACGGCTCGACGTGGGGGGTGATCGCGGTCTCCCGGGAGCAGTGGACCATGGTGGGGGCCGCCGCGGCGCTGGGGGGCAACGTCCGGGTGGGGTTCGAGGACAACTTCTACCTCCCGTCCGGCGAGATGGCCACGTCGAACGGGGAGCTGGTGGAGGCGGCCGCGCAGATCGTCCGGCTCCAGGGCCGCGAGGTGGCCGAGCCGGACGAGGCCCGGGCCATCCTGTCCCTCCCGGCCGAGCCGGATCGCGGCGCGGTGACCGGGGAGGGCTAGTGGCCGAGCGGATCGTCTCGGAGATGGTGGCCAACGTGTGGCGGGTGATGGTGGCCCCCGGGGACGCCGTGGCCGTGGGGGACCCCATCGTGATCCTCGAGTCGATGAAGATGGAGATACCCGTGGAGTCGCCGGTGGTCGGGACCGTGAGCGAGGTCCTGGTGGCGGAAGGCGCGGTGGTCCAGGAGGGCGACGTGATCGCGGTGGTCGAGCAGATGGCGGTGGTCGAGTAGATGGCCGTGGTCGAGTAGATGGCCGTGGTCCGCACGTCGGTGGACGGGCCGGTCGCGTCGGTCGTGCTGTCCCGGCC
>JACQTL010000183.1 GCA_016210805.1 Actinomycetota bacterium
ACCTTGGGCCGTCCCCGTCCCGCCATCGCCGCCTCCCATCGTCGCCGACACACGATGAGAACACGAACGATGGCTCTATTCCAGCGAACTTACAACTCAGGACACTAGGTAGAGCCGGCGGAAGTCGCGGTTGCGCCGGAGCAGCGAGAGCCCGCCGGCCGTCGATCGGCCGGCCGTACGGGTCCCGGGTTCGCGTCGAGCTCCCACGGTGACGAGAGCGTAGCGGAGGGGGTAGCGTGGAAGGGATGGGCACGACCGGCCGGGAGAGCGGGTGGGACGAGCGGGCGGAGCGCGGCCGGGAGGCCTCGCGGTCCCGGGTCCGCCGGTTCCTCCGGGTGACCGCGCCCCTCGCCGCGGCGGGGGCCCTGGTGGGGGTGGTGGTGAGCGCGATGGCCGCGTCGATCGGCCTGGCCTCCTGCGGCCCCCGGGAGGCCCTGATCCCCTTCGACCCCGCGTCCGGGTGCCACGACCTGGTCCTGTCCCTCTCCGCGAGGACGGGCCTGGCGGCCGGCGTGGTCACGGTCTTCTCCGCGCTGTTCGTGATGGGGCTTTCCCGCACGGCGGACCACCTGCGTGACGAGCGGTACCGCCGGGTGGTCGACGGAGCCCGGCGCCGGCGCGACCGGTAGGCGAACGGCCCGGAAAAACCGGGCAAATCTCCCTTCCCAAGCGGAGCGCCGCACCCTATAGTGAGCGCCGCTCCCACCGCCGGTGAGCGCCGCTCCACGGTTTCCCGCGTGATCATCGAAGGAGGCAACGTGCCCGGGCCGGTCCCCTACACCGACAACTACACCGACCACTCGACGGAGGCAGGATTCCAGTTCGAGTTCTTCTGCGAGCGCTGCGGCAACGGCTACAAGTCCGGCTTCAAGGCCAACCCCCTGGGCATCGGGACCAAGGTGGCCCGGGGCCTGTCGGGCCTCCTCGGGGGCCGGCTGGGCGCCGCGGGGTACGCGGGCGGCGAGCTGAAGGACCTCACCGAGTCCCAGGCCAAGGACAAGGCCCTCCGGGAGGCGGTCCAGGAGGTCGCCCCCCTGTTCAACCAGTGCCACAAGTGCGGGAACTGGGTTTGCAAGGAGATCTGCTGGAACGAGGAGTTCGGTCTGTGCGTGAACGACGCGCCGAAGCTCGAGCAGGAGATCGCCGGGATGCAGTCCGCGGCCCGGCTGTCCCAGGTCCAGCAGAAGGTCGACGAGGTCGACTGGACGGCGGACGTGAACGTCGAGCGCAAGCAGGTGGCCCTGTGTCCGCACTGCGGCGCGGAAGCCGTCCACGGCGCGAAGTTCTGCGCGGAGTGCGGCAAGCCCCTGGCCATCACCCTGACCTGCGGGAAGTGCGGGACCGAGTCGCCGGCCGGGACGAAGTTCTGTCCCGAGTGCGGCAACGCGCTCGGCTAGGCCGCGTGGCGTACTCGGGCCAGCTGTCGATCGTCGGCCCCGACGGTTCGGTCCGGGGGCCTCGCCCGGTCTCGGTGGAGGTCGGCGACGACGCGCTCTCCCTCGTCCCGGAGGGTGACGCGCCGGTCCCCCTGGCGTACGTCGACGTGGACGACCTGCACGACGACGACTACACGCTGCGCCTTTCCGACCATACCGGCCGCCGGTACGACCTGACCATGCTCGGGAAGGCCTACGGCCAGATCGCCGCGGACGTCCGCAAGCGGCGGAATGGCCTCCTCCAGCGTGAGATGCTCCTCACCGGGGTGGGGCTGCAGGACACCTTCCCCGGGAAGCTGGTCGGAGGGGCCGAGGCGCCTCCGGTGGAGATCCGGCTGTTCCGGGACCTCCTGGTCGTCGTGCCGGAGCGGGGGACGATGTGGGGGATGCCCTACTCGTTCGTCGATCGGGTCGAGTGGGACGCGGAGCTGTATCAGACCCGGGTCCACGCCGACGACGGGACGGTCCACGCGTTCGGCCAGCTGGGCCGGCGGTCGGAGGAGTTCCGCGACGAGCTCACGCGGCTGATGGGGGCCATGGCCCGGCGGACCGCCGCCACGCTGGCCGGGCTCCTTCCCGCGGTCCCGCCGGGGGGCGTCTCGCGCCTGTCGGCCCTGATGCGTGACGGCCGGGCCGTGCAGCAGCGGGCCGTCGACGCGGTGGACCCGGCCCTGTGGCCCCTCCTGGAGGACGCCGTGGTGGGCACCGACCGGCTCCGGGAGTCCTACGAGGCCCTGAAGGCCAGGTGCCCGGCCGGATGGGCGGCCCTGGGCGTGAAGGCCGTGCTGGCCGGGGGCGAGGAGAGCGCGGCGGGGGAGGGGGAGGACCCCGAGGCCGCCGTGGCCGCAGCGGTCGAGCAGCCGTCGGCCACCGCGGGGGACACCGAGCCCGAGACCGAGCGCCGGAAGGCCTCCGTGCTGTGGTTCTTCGTGCCGCTCTCGCGGGACGGGCGCCCGGCCAACGCCGTGGCCCAGGAGGTCACCTCCGAGGAGGGTCACGCCACCTACGTGTTCCGCCTGATGGAGCCGGACCGCTTCTCCTCGGCCTCCGGCGAGGCGCTGGCCGACGCCGTGGGGCAGGGGATCGCCCGCCTGAACCGGGCCCTTCTCACCCTGAACTTCCGGCGCGAGCCGATCTACGCGTCCGAGGACGAGGTGGCCGGCGGCGGGCGGTTCTCCCGGTACCGGGTGGCCCTCCGCAACCTCCCCCACCTCCGGTGGGCCAGGAGCGCGTTCCTGGGCCGGGCCGTCCACAGCGCGACCTGGGAGCGCCAGCTCGACGAGGCCTCGGGCCGGGCCTGACCGGCCCGGCGGGCAGGGCCCGAGCGGCCGGCCGACGCCTTACGGGTCCCCTGCTAGGCTCCGGATACGCAAGCGTCCCAGGAGGTCCGACCATGGCGCTCGGGTACGACCGCAACCTCTACATCCTCGCCTTCGACCACCGCGGCTCCTTCCAGAAGAAGTTCTTCGGGATCAGCGGCCGCGAGCCCACCCCGGAGGAGTCCGGCCGCATCTCGGAGGCCAAGGGGGTGATCTTCGAGGGGTTCCTGGCCGCGGTGGACCGGGGGGCCTCGAAGGAGCACGGGGGAGTCCTCGTGGACGAGCAGTTCGGCGCGGACATCGCCCGCCGGGCGAAGAAGGAGGGGCTCAACCTGGCCATGCCCGTGGAGAAGAGCGGTCAGGACGAGTTCGACTTCGACTACGGGGAGGACTTCGGGGCGCACATCGAGGAGTTCGACCCCACGTTCACCAAGGTGCTGGTCCGCTACAACCCGGAGGGCGATGCGGGGATGAACTCCCGGCAGTCCGAGCGGCTCTTCCGACTGGGCTCGTGGCTCCACGACAACGGACGGCGGTTCCTGTTCGAGCTGCTCGTGCCGGCCGAGCCGGCCCAGCTCGAGGGGGTGGGCGGGGACGCCGACCGGTACGACCGCGAGGTCCGGCCCGGGCTCATGGTCCGGGCCATCGAGGAGCTCCACGGCGCGGGGGTCGAACCCGACATCTGGAAGATCGAGGGGATCGACGCCCGGGAGGATTGCGAGCGGATCTCGGCCACCGTACGCTCGGGGACCGGCCGGGAGGGCGTGGCGTGCGTAGTGCTCGGCCGGGGGGCCGACGACGCCGCAGTGGAGGACTGGCTCCGGAAGGGCGCGGGCGTGCCGGGCTACCGGGGCTTCGCGATCGGGCGCACGATCTGGTGGGACGCCCTCAAGTCCTTCGTGGACGGCGAGGCCGATGCCCCGGCCGCGGCGAGGGCCATCGCCGACAAGTACCTGCGCATGGTGGAGGTCTACGAGTCGGCGGAGTCGGCGGAGTCGACGGGGTCGGCCCGGCCGGCCGAGCACGGAGGCTAGCCGCCCGACTACAATCGGCCCCGCTCTAGAAGGGAGGCTCGTGGTGTCCGTCATCAAGACGATCGACCTGGTTGGGGTGTCGTCGGAGTCGTGGCGCGACGCGGCCGCGCAGGCCCTGGCGGAGGCGGCGAAGACCCTGCGCGGGGTGGAGGGGATGGAGGTCCTGGAGACCAGCGCCACGGTCGACGGGGACCAGATCAAGGAGTACCACACGCACGTACGGATCAAGTTCCGGATCGAACGCTAGGTCGGGGGCTCCGCCCCCGACTGCCCCCGGAATGCCAGGTCGCGCCTGCGGCGCGTTCCTCCGACGCCTTCGGGCCGGCCTTCGGCCGGCCCGTCGGGCCCGGCTAGGATAGGCCCATGCCTGCCACCGTTCTCGTCGGGACCCAGTGGGGGGACGAGGGGAAGGGGAAGGCCACTGACTACCTGGCCGACCACATGCAGTACGTCGTTCGGTACCAGGGGGGGAACAACGCCGGGCACACCGTGCTGGCCGGGGGCCAGCTACTCAAGCTGCACCTGATCCCCTCGGGGATCCTCTATCCCCACATCACCCCGGTGATCGCCGGGGGGGTGGTCGTCGACCCCAGGGTCCTCCTCGAGGAGATGGACGCGCTCGAGGCCAAGGGGATCGACGTCTCGCGCCTGGTGCTCTCGGGCAACGCCCACCTGATCATGCCGTACCACCTCGAGCTGGAGAAGGTCACCGAGCGCTACCTGGGCCGGCACGCCCTGGGGACGACGAAGCGGGGGATCGGGCCCGCGTACGCGGACAAGGCGGCCAGGATCGGCCTGCGGGTCCAGGACCTCACCGACCCCAAGATCTTCCGCAAGAAGCTCGACGTGGTCCTCAGGGAGAAGAACCTCATCCTCACGAAGGTGTACAACCGGCTCCCCCTCGACGCCGCCGCGATCCAGGAGGAGCTCATGGCCCACGGGGCCCGCCTGGCCCCGCACATCGCCGACACGTCGCAGCTCCTGTAC